>JAGHBX010000653.1 GCA_021160785.1 Planctomycetota bacterium
ATTCATAGACCCTCTAAACGAACAGTACGCCGCCCGCGCACAAGCTGTAATCACAAAAGAGTCCTCTAGTCAGGGGCGGAGTATAACTTCATGGCCGTCGAAGTTGCCTTCTTTCAGGTGTGAAAAGTGCAGCGGCGCCGGGCCTGCGTGGATTATTGTGTCGGCGGCGTCGAGGAGGCCGTTTTTGTTGGCGTCGCTGTAGAGTGCGCCGATGTGTGCGTACTGTCTGTGCGAGGGGTATCGCACCGCAATAAAGTCGCCCGGCCGGACATCGCTTCCCCAGTGCAGTTTTTTTGCGGTGTTTCCGTAAGACAGGTCGAACTCGGCAACCCCCGTCAGGCCGGTTACCAGCATCGCCACATTATAGTTCTTCTTCAGGGGCTTTTTCTTCCACGCGGCATACGCCGCCATCAGGACATCGGCACAATCGACGCCGATATAGTTGCTGCTCTGGTAGTTTATCGAGCCAAACAAACCGGGCACATTGAAGAACGAAGTCAGGTACCCGACAAAGCCTTCGCCGCTGCGAACGGACATGCGAAACACCTTCGGCGAAATGCCGCGGTCGTAGAAATCTTCTATACCCGGGGAGCGATACATTTTGCCGTCGGAGGCGACCTCGGCCTGGAACCAGAAGCTGCCCATATCGCTGCGGTAGTACCGCGAATTAGCGGTCGCGGCGGCAGGCAAGGGCGATATTTGCCATTTGCCGCAAAACTGCGTCAGTTCCTTCCTGTGGTAATCGATCCTGGCAAAGCCTTTCCATTTGTAGGCGTCGGGATCCCACGGCCAGTTGGCGTTGTTGTAGTTCTTCGAGATATCCGGGACTATCCGGTACCATCTCACCGAACCGCCGGGGACCGCTTCGACTTTCAGCGCGACCTTGCTGCCCTTCAGCGGGCATATCGCAACATCGCTCGTCCACTGTGCGCCGGCAATGCTCGATTTGATCGTAAGGGTTGGGCTGGCATGTCGGGTGCAATCTGCAAAGACATCCGGTTGTTGCGGTGTCGGTGGTTGCTCGGTAGTCAATGGTGGTTCCCGTCGCGCAACAGGCTCAACGGCATCGGTATGAACCGGCCCCCTGCCCGATCCTTGCATCAGAGACACACCGGCGCCTGCTAAAACAACTACGCCGAGAAGCATCCCCAGATGTCTGATAACAAATCGCATGATTGTAACTTACGAGATTAATGACTATTCCGTTAGTCTAAGGTCGCCTGGACTATGAGCCCGCGTGCCTGAGCATCCGTGTTTTCGTATGTGCCATAGAATTCGCTATTGCAGTCGAGCCACAGTACGAGGCGGTGGTAATCGGCCTTTGACAGTTTTACGCCGTAGTGTTTTTCGTCCATGTACTTCAGCAGTCCGGAGGCCCTTGCGCCGAACTTGCCGGGGATTGTGCGGCTGCCGCCGTGAACGCCCTTGTTGATCGAGCCATTACCGACGTGGAAGTAGAAGCCGTATTTTTCGGCCAGGTTGTTGTACGAGCGGGTCCAGCCGTTCTTGCCCTCTATGACTCCGGCGAGATCAGGCGCCTTGTTCTTTTGATGGCAGTCCACGCAGTTGCGATCCAGCACCGGCTGGACCAGGCGGACGTAGTTGAAGGGGTTTGAGCCGTCCGCATCGCCCCGGAGTTTCGAGGGTGCACGCTGTACCGCCAACGAAACCCTTGCGTCCTGTTTCGGCGCTCGGTGCTTTCGCTCATGACAGCCCAAACACGTCATCTGCTCGCCGGGGTGCACGTAGGTCGCCGAACGCATCGATTGAATTGCCATGCCGCGTTCGTCCAGGGCCTGGAAGTAGATTGCTTTGCCGACCGGTGCTTCAAAATATGCGCTGCCGTCGTCTTCGACCGGCACGGTTCCGAGCACCGCGCGTGCGTTGGTCTGGTTGGCTATGCCGATACGGGGCTGGTTCGGCGGCGGCGTGGTTTTGGGCAGGGCCTGAATGATCCGCAGGGCGGCGACTTTGGCGCCTTCGGGCCAGTCGAAATCGCTGTCGTAGACGTTTGCAATAATAATCGTTTCCTGCGGGCGACGGCCGTCGGCCCTGAGTTTATCTTTGGCTGTCTGCACCGTCCGCGTGGGGATCACCGGAGGTACGGGACGCGGGCGAAGCGGGATCGGGCTAAGGCACGAAATCGACGGGTCGCGATAGATCAACTCGCGATTGCCGAACCGGTCGCTCCAGTAGATGCCCCGGTTTTTCGCATTTTCGTCATAGACGCACAGGTAGTCGTCCTCGCTCAGCGGCCAGGGCGTGCCGTAGATCATATAGTTTCGAATCGGTTTGCCTTCCGCCTCCGGGAAAGGCGTATTCGGTGTCAGCCGGGTAAGCTGCGACATCGCCCCGTCGTCTTCGATCCGCGGATCGATCATGACCAGCGATCCGAATGCGTTGCCGTGGTGCGAACCGGTGGTGGCGACGTAGCGGTGCGAGCCGGGTATCGCCCGGATGCTCATCTCCATCCAAGGGCGGCTCTCACGCCGCACGGGATAATTGCCGTGGAACGAGCGCGGGTCGCAGCCGTCGGGAAAACTCCTCCAGATATGGTGGGCGACATTCGTATCGCGATCGACGTAGTCCCAGCGCGTATAGACAAGCATTCCATCGTTATCAACGCTGGGGTGCCATTCGTGCGTCTCATGGAAACTGATACAGATGATGTCGCTGCCGTCGGGTTCCATCGAATACATCGTATAGACC
>JAGHBX010000605.1 GCA_021160785.1 Planctomycetota bacterium
CCTTAGTGGGGAGTCCCAAGAGGGGCCGGGGGGCGTGGTAAAGATTCTGAGCAAGTAGGAGTCCCATCTTTTTTTTCAATGTATCCCTCCTGCTTTCCGATTTACCGTCTTTAATTCGGGGTCTTACGCCCGTAGAATCGCCGAACACCTGCCGGGGGGTACTTGGGGTAGGGTCAGCTTGCGTTCGGGCATTCCTGCTCGCTCTCTCCGCTCTCTCGCGGGCCTGGGGAGATTCGGTGCGGTCTCTCAACTGCCTGGCAATAGAAAAGGCCGTCTCGTCTATGAGACAGCCTGCGGTGTTTCAACCGGGTCAAAGTGGCTATGCGATCTTACGCAACCCCAAACCGGCCTTCATCGCATAGTCGAAGACCAGTCGCTTGCCACGGATAGGTCCGCGTCGGCTGATCTTGATGTGGTCTTCGGCCATGTCGTGCATTGCGCTGACCCAATCCTGCATCGTGCTCATCAGTTCGAGGAACTGGTCGGGGTCTTCTCTAAACAGCCTGTCGTTCAACTCCCAACTCGATAGTGAGCCCTTCTCGCCAAACCTCTCGTCGATATTATCCTCATCCCTGTTCAGCGCCTGCTGCGTCTGTGGGGGGCACTCATTGGATTCCCCCCTCAAATGCACATTACGAGTTGTCGCGACGGGCCGCTTCCACCATGCTTAGAATCTGGGTCTTGACCGATTCCGGAAGCGTCGGCCACGCCTCGATAAGCCGCCTCAAATCGGGTTCTTCGTGTGCGGCGATGGCGGAGTGAATGGCGGAGTGATATTCTTCAGATTCGTAAGTTGTTTTATTGACATCCTTTAGCGTCGCTTCTCCTTGGCCTCCGAAGCCAGAGGTTGCAGGTTCGAATCCTGCCGGGGACGTTCGATAACCCCTTAAAGCACAAATATTTATAAATTCGTGCTTGTCAAGCCAATGAGGGAATAGACAGGGTAATACTGTACCATCTGGAGACGAGGGCGCGTCACTGCCGGACAATATTTTGAAACTGCTGGAATTGTGAAAAGTAAGCCGCGATTTAGAAAAAATACCTTACCCTCAATCCTATCGAGAAATCGCTCTGCTTTTCCCCGTATTCAGTATGTGAATCGCCGATGAGAACGGTTGTTCTGAGTCGCAGTTCCAGATTCTTGACCCCGGTGTATAATAATTCGGGTCCAATGGAAAAGCTCTTGTCAGTGAGGTTGAATATTCCTGTTAGTGAAGGCGTAAAATATAGTATATCAAACGGCTCTTTCTGGCTGGCGCGCAGATAGAGATAGTCTTTCATGGAGTTTCTTCTGCTGTAGCTTCCCCCGGCAACGTTTGATGCTTTTTTTAAGAGAGAATCATCGCCTGACGCAAGGTACGTATCGTAACCCTTGTCTATGAACGAGAAGTAGTCGGTCATTTCGCTCTCGGCAAAGCCTGTGTCGTCATGAAAATATTCAACGATATACGTTGTATCTGTCTTGGTCAGGTATCGGAGGCCAAGCAGATAGCTTGTTGCATCATATTCCTTGCTATAAGCTGTTCCATCGCTGTCGATAAATCTTTTCTTGTAGTCATCGATGAATGCGAGTTCTCCATGAATCTCAAAATTAGTGGCGATGTTCCTGGAAAAATCCATCCCGTATCGGTTTGTTTTGCTTCCACCTGTGAGAAAAATAAGATCGATATCTGTGTCATCCAGCAGAAAGTACGCCTTTCCTGCAAAATTAAACCGGTTGACCTTTCCGAAGTCGTCATTTATGTGGTCGTAAACGGGCAGCAAAACAGGTGTGAAAGAGAACGTTCTTAAACGGCCGTCAAAACTCCGGATGTAATCGGCGGATGCTACCACAAACCCTTCACGAGCCAATTCAGGATCGTAGGGGTCTTTCGGTCGATCCAAAAATGCTACAGGGTTCCACGCATATCCTTTGCCCCATTTCAATGTTTTTTTGCCTATATTAAAATTAAACGTCGATGACGGCCTTGATGACATATAGCCTTCGTAAAGTGTTGTATTCTCCGACCATCCCAAATAGGACTTTCTAAAGTCAGTGTTCACTACTGCACGATATTCGGTAGTTCCTTTCTTGTACCTGCCGTCTAATAAAGCCGTGAAATTATATTCTTCACGGATATTTTTTTTGGCATGGTCGTAAAACTTAAGCTTGTGTAATGCAGAGTTGGTATCCATCCCGAAAAGCATGGGACGAAACTCGAGATATCCCCCGATATCCCATGGCTTTTCTTCTATTTCCGACAGGTCAAAGGAATATTCTTCCATGTCGAAAGAATACTCTTCCTCAGCTAAAGCCCTTCCACAAAAAAGTGTTAACAAAACCGCAAATATTACCCATGATCTCACTGTCTCAATGATTCCAAATTAGGCATGAATGTGAGTGTGAAGAGTTCATCTTCAAAGGTTCTCTTTTTGATATTTGCGAATATCATCACAGATTTATAGCCTTTATATAAAGGACTGTCCGTTTCAATAACCGAAGGCCTTACTATTTTGTCCCCAAAGTCCTTTGTTTGTTTGAAATGGATTGTCTTTATTAGCATAGAAGCTTCAGTGAGGCATTCGACCTTGACAGGCAGAATTTTCTTTTTATCTACCCACATTTTCAATTTGTCGTATGCTACATTTTTTGTTTTTGCCTTAAGGTGCAGAATATACTTATCGTTCAACTCTTCCGTTTGCCCGACAAAATATTCCGCTGCATAATCGAGGCGCAATATGTCGGAGTTATTAAATACACCGCCTACTACTGACTGAAGGCTTGTTATGCGAATGGGCTTGCCTACATTGGGAATGTAAAGCCACATATTCTCGTTAAGCCTTAAAGTGCTTCTGCCTTTTTCGCTTGCAGGTGAAAGAAATAGCGCTGCAACTTTATCGGCTCCCTTTTTGACGGTAAAAAGCACATACTCCCTTTTTCTGCCGTTAGGCTCGATGTTTATCAGTTTTCTGTACGACTCATAAGACTCCGGGTTGAGATTCCTGTCCAACTTCATCAGGATCTGATTGCCGGGACTCAGAACCTGCTTGACGGCATCGGCGACAGTGCCATCGAGTTGGAAATAATCCGTACTGTTGCTCCTCATGACCTCGATCATTTTTTCACCAAACTTTCCAGCAATTACTATAGTCACGTCTTTGCTGGCAAGAAGATCCGCCGTTTGTTGCCCTGCTCTGCGCTGTGCATCTTTGTAAGGGTTGCCAATGACCTCTATCAGATCGCCCGTACTGTTGAATATAAGATAGTAGGAACATTTGCCTGCTTTGCTGCTTATAGAGGATGCCGCGTCCTTGCTGTTCGATGCCACTGCAATTTTCGCCGCATCCTTCCGGGCAGCGTAAGCCAAAACCTGCACCGCAAACAGAATGACCAAAGTTGAGAAAAGTGTCTTCTTCATTTCGAATTACCTCCTAAACATGTCTCAGCGCATCAATCGGATTCATCCTTGATGCTTTATAGGCCGGCTGAAGGCTTGCCATTACTGAAACGGTTATTACCATCATTGAAATCAGGAGAATATCCTGTATATTTATGCTTGGAGAAAGCAAAAGTCCCTTTTGCCTGCCAAAATCAAAGGTGAGTTTAGCCATACTAACTATGGAGATGGTTGCAACCCCAAGAACAGTTCCAACTGCAGCGCCAAAGATACCCAGAGACAAACCTTCTATCAGAAACATTGCCAGTATTTTCCCGGGCAGCGTACCTATGGCGGCAATAGTACCGATTTCCCTTATCCGCTCGTAAACCGCCATGACCATAACATTCATTATGCTGATAAGTACTATGGCCATGAGCATCAGCTTTACAAAGAATGTCATAAGGTCTATCATTCTGGCGATATTATAAAACGGAGAGAGCTTTTCCCATGTGTGCACCTCAAACGCCGGCTTCCCCTGCTTGTTCAGCTCGTTGGCGAGCTGCCCCTTCAATCTGTCGAACACCTCGTGAACTTTGTCAAAGTTCTTTAGCCTTATTGCGATTTCGCTTATGGCCATCGTATCCATTCTAAGGATTTCAGCGGCATCGTCAATGTGAATATATCCATCTCTGCCTCCGGGCCCTGTAGCACTTTCGAGTATTCCCCCGACCCGAAATTGCTTCCCGTTAACAGAGCCGTTACTATTAGTTGCAATGACAACAACTGTGTCGCCAACCTTGACCTTCATTCCCTTTGCGAGGAGTTCAGGCACAAGGACTTCCCCTGTTCGTATGGTTTTTGCCCCTTCTTTTATCCTGGAGAGCAACAGCGGAACAGTCTTGACTTCATCTTCAGGATTAACGCCGTTGAGTCTCACGTTCGTTGTTTCAACAAAGTTACTGAACATGCCGCCGAACTTTATTCTCTTTGAATATGCCTCTACATCAGGGATCTCATTTATTGCCTTCTCGACTTTTTCGAGGGCTTTCGGGCTCAGGTTCAATGTAAGGGGCAGGCTGTCTATGGACGACACATAACCCTTTTTGTGTATCTGGAGATGACCCAGAAAGGAGTCGGTTATCTGCCCAATCATCATGTTCTTGAATGACCCTGATATTGAGATAAACACCAGCACAGACACTACCCCGATACTGACTAATGAAACTGTCAGAAGTGTCCTTCTTCTGTATCTCAGCAGGTTTCTTATTGCAATCTTGAATAAGTCAAACATTGTTCACCTCTCTACCGGCCAGTTCTCCATCTTCCAGCGTATATATAGTTTCAGCCTCTCCGACGATTTTCTGATCATGAGTTGAAAAGATAAAAGTTGTGCCAAGTTCATTCTTCATCTTTTTCATAATGTCGATAACCATATATGCCGTTTTGTGGTCGAGATTGGCTGTCGGTTCATCCGCTAAAACAAGCTTTGGATTTGTAACCAAGGCCCTTGCCACAGCCACCCTCTGCTTTTGGCCGCCTGATATCTGATCAGGATACTTGTTCTTCTTTTCGGCCATCCCTACGGCTTCAAGGAGCGAGAGAATGCGTTTTTTCCTTTCACGCGAAGGGGTGTTTTGTACCATAAGAAGAGGATAACCCACATTTTCATACACCGTAAGCACGGGAATAAGATTGAAATCCTGGAATATGAAGCCGATCTTCCTGCCTCGAAAAGCTGCCGCTGGACGTGTATTAAGACTTGACACATCTGTGTCATCTACGCGCAAGACACCTGAAGTTGGCTTATCCAGACATCCAATAAGGTTTAAGAGAGTGGTCTTTCCACTGCCGGAAGGACCAACGAAAGAAACAAAAGAGGCTGGTTCAATCTCGAAACTCAAACCCTTTAACGCCTCGACTTTTGTCTCTCCCTTCAGGTACGTTTTGGATAAATCGTGTGCTGTTATCAAACTCATAAACCTGTTCCTTCAAGAACTCCGCTGTTTGATGACGATAGATTGGAAACAAATGTAGCCCCGGACTTCCCATTTGTCAAGGGAATCCGGGCCTACATAATAATTGCAGTAGCTGCGACTCCTTGCCAATCCCTTCCGGGAATTAACGCCCGCCGCGACCACGTCCGCGACCGCCGCCCATGGCTTGTCCTCTGCCGCCACGACCTTGACCGCGACCCATGGTTTGTCCTCTGCCGCCGCAACCGCCGGCTCTCATGCCCTGATTGCCGCCGCGACCTTGTCCTCGACCGCCGCCCATGGCTTGACCTCTGCCGCCGCAACTGCCGGCTCGCATGCCTTGGTTGCCGCCGCGACCTTGACCGCGACCGCCACCCATGGCTTGTCCTCTACCGCTACGACCACCGGCTCGCATGCCCTGCTTGCCGCCG
>JAGHBX010000111.1 GCA_021160785.1 Planctomycetota bacterium
AAGTAGTTCCGGAACACTGTATGTCTGCATCAGTGAATCGTAATAAGTCGCGTCTTTCTGCGGCAAGACAAATGGCTTGTAAGCCTCGCCATTGTCGTCGATATAACAGAAAAAGGTCCGCGTAAACAGCCCCCCCTGTTTCTTGCTGCTAAACGCCATCCATCTGCTGTTGCTGGAAAAACTGTGCCACGATTCGGAATACTCGCTGTTGACCGGCATCTTCCTGTAGTTCCGTGTCTTCAAATCCATGATATAAAGATCGCTGTCGGGGCTGTACACGGGAAAGCACCCATAGTTACACATTGTAAAGACCAGGAAACGCCCATCCGGCGTGATGCGGGGCAGCAGTATGCTCTTATCCGTCTCCTGCGACGACAGGACGGTCTCGACCTGCCCCCACTGATCAGTAGCCATGTCATAACTTATCCTTTTCAGGTCGTATCGCACCTTGTCGTAATTCTCCGGCGGCAGGGTATTGCGATTCTCCCACAGTATTGGCGCACTGCAAAAATAAAGATATCCGCCGTCCGGACTCCAGGCCGGATATGTCTCCAGCCTGTCCTTTTCCGCTATTTGCGAAATTGTCTTCACTTCCTGCGTATCAACAACATAATACACCAGCGCCGAATCCAGATCGATCACATCCCTCTGCTCCATCCTGATTCTGTGAAAGAACTGACGCACCTTATTTAAAGAATAAACCGCCAGTTCACCGCTTGGATGCCATGACGTATAGCCCCACTTGGTTCCTATGTTGCTCACTTTTCCGTCAATCGCCAGCAGCGTTGAACTGCCGTACACGGTGCTCCTTATTCCCATCGTCATCCTGTCGGGCCTGTTGTTCAGGAACGTATGACAGTTCACACATCCGTTTCCGAATGATCGCCCGTGCAACACTTCTGTTCTGTCGAAACTCTCCAGATTGCGTTGATACACTCCTATGCTGTACCACCAGTTATACAGCGGCTTAATGAAACGGTAAACCAGATACGAATCAATTTCCTCATACGCTATTGTATTTACTATCTTCTCAAAGCGTCTCCACTTCCCGTCATCCTGTCTCACATAGATATCCAAAAACAGTTGCCCACCCTTATTGTTCTGGAGCAGTTTCTTCCACTTGCCCTTCGGTATTTTCATTTTGCCCGCCTTGCTGCGAACGGTTATCGCTTTCTTTTCATCGGCCCCGTAGATCTTCGCCAGGTATTGCTTCCCCTCCTCCTGCACAACAAAATTCATGGGTGCAATGTTGACTGGAATGACCGTTCCGGTATAATCCGGCCTGATCTTTGCCTGCCTGGCGACTTCCGTATAATCACCGACGCTCCCTGTCCTCCTGGAGAAACCAATCCACCCCACCGCAAGAACCACGGCTGCTACCAGCATCAGGACCACCTGCTTCCTCGTCATGGCTTCACTCCCGATACCTTGAACAGATAATAGTAATAATAACTGTCTCCATACTCCTTCGCCAGCTTGCGTATTGCAGACTTCTCATCCTTGCCGAATTGATTTCTGGCGCTGCTGAAGTTCCATGCCCGTTGAACCGCCTCCTTCCCCGGCCGCCACCGGTCCGGCAAGAGCGTCTTTTCGGCTTCGGGACCCATGTGTATGACCAGTGCTTCTTCATAGTACCGCGGGAGTTTCTTAAATCCGAAATTCTCCAGTCGATGAATATGTGCGGCAACCTTGTCCACCTGACGGGTAAGCAGGTAATAAGCCATCATGTACTCAAATGCCATTCGGTTGTTCGGATTCCTGCCCAGTAGATCGCCAAACACCTTGTCCGCATTAAACCTGAGACTCGTATCATCCACATCGACGGCGACCCTCCGCAGTTGCCGGATTTCCTCGCTGCCGCTCATGTCGGGGTCCTGTTCGAGCAATTCCAGGGTCTCGGCGCCATATTGGCCGCGCACCATATTTCTCGCCAGTGCCCTCAGATACACACCGGCAGTCTCCATATCGCCCTTGACCAGATTGACCCTTGCGAGCAACTCAATAATTTCGGGGTGATCACCTGTCATCTCGAGTATTTCGTAAGCCGTTTTCTCGGCCATCCCCACCATGCCCATATCCAGGAACAGTCTGGCTCTCCTGAGAAAAGCGCTGCTGTTAACTCTTTCCCTGCCAAAGACCATCAGCAAAGATTCGGTCCTCTGTGGATATTCGAACATTCTCTCGGTCAATCGTCCGGTATAAAACAGCGCCAGGTTAATATCGTGGTTGACAAGAAAGTTGTATTCTCGCAGCTCGAGCCCTTTCGCCTCAGCGAGAACATCCGACCATCTTTCCTGCGACGCCAGGTAGTCAATTCGATGCAGTTTCTTTATGCTGCTGTCAAAAGTAATGCGTCCGCAAGCCACCGTCAGCAATAACAGGACTATTGTCCCCGCTGCCCACTTTCTCAGATGATGCGATTTCTTTGTCGGCTCTATGTCGGCTTTTCGCATGGCTTTCTTGTGAGTCCGCTCTCTCCTCTGCAGCAGCATCTGCGTCAAACAAACAAGCAGGCCGGCAAAGACGATGAATATATTTAACGCTTGCGCCGTGGTTCTTGTGATCGCCTCCATTTTGGGGTCAAACGGCATCAGCGGCAGGCCGGCGACGAGCGACCATTTCAATTTTATCAGGAAACTGTAATCCTCTGCTGCCGATACGCCCCGAAAAGCATTCGCCCAGTACATATCTGAAATATGGATACCCCAGAACCACACAAAGCCCGCGCTGAAAACCGGAATGATTACGCCCGCCAGATAATTGCGTCGGTTCAGAATTTCATGCAGCATCGTAAGAATCGCAAACAGGACCGCTCCGCCGCCGGCCAGATGATAGAGCACGGCATACATCACGACAAACATCCCTGCCCGTACAGGTCGGTTTTTCGGTGCAATTTCTGCATACACGACAGCAGCCCACAAAGCCGCCGTCATTGCCAACAATAAATTCAGCGGATGATCGTAGCGGCATTGCATCATAAGGATCGCTGCGGCGGGAAGATAACCGACAAATGCATAACGTTTCCTCCCCACCATGGACAGATAACGCCCGAATCCACTGCACACTGTCCAGGAAACGACCGTTACAATCACAGCCCCCGCCCATGAGTAGTAATACCATTGCGACAAGAACGCCCCGGCGTATTCGACGGCGCCACCGGGATGTGCAAGAGAACTTTTCATGAAATCCCAGCCGGCGTAAAAGACCGGATAAGGCATATTCACGCCAAAACGGTGATAAAGCAGATGAGGCTCAACCACCCACGACTCTAACAAATAAAGATCGGTAAAAATGACTACAGCGCGTAGCTTGTATTTACGGCCCCCGGCGAT
>JAGHBX010000415.1 GCA_021160785.1 Planctomycetota bacterium
CATCCTGCTGCTTTTCCTGGCAATCGCCATCCTCGAAGACAGCGGTTACATGGCGCGCGCCGCCTTCATCATGGACCACATCATGCACAAAATCGGCCTTCACGGAAAGAGCTTTATCCCCATGCTCATCGGCTTCGGATGCTCCGTGCCCGCAATCATGGCGACGCGAATCCTCGAAAACCGACGCAACCGTATTACCACAATAATGGTTATCCCCCTCATGAGCTGCGGGGCGAGATTCCCAATCTACATGATGATCATCCCGGCGTTCTTTGCCAGGAAATACGAAGGACTTGTCCTTAGCTCAATATATTTCATCGGAATAGCAATTGCCATCATCTGCGCAAAACTGCTGCGATCTACGCTGCTCGCCGGTGAGACAATTCCCTTTGTGATGGAACTGCCCCCCTACAGGGTGCCCACCGTCCGCGGCGTGCTAATACACATGTGGAACCGCGGATGGATGTATGTTCGAAAGGCCGGCACCATCATACTGGCAGTTTCAATAATAATCTGGGCCGCCACCACATATCCCAAAACCAACGACAGCGACCTGGCGGGGCTGGACGCCGAAGGGGCCCGGACCGAACAACTCAAAAACTCCGTCGTAGGCCAAATCGGCGGCAAACTCGCTCCCGCATTCAAGCCCTTAGGCTTCGACTGGCGCATCAGCACCTCCCTGATAGGCGCATTCGCCGCCAAGGAAGTTTTTGTCTCACAGATGGGAATCATGTATTCCGTCGGCGACGCCGACCAGGACCCCGATGCCCTTCGAGCCAGATTGAAAGCCGACTACTCACCGCTGCAGGGCTACTGCATTATGCTGTTTTGCCTGATCTCCATGCCCTGCGTCGCGACCATCGCAATGACAAAACAGGAAACCGGTTCGTGGCGGTGGGCCATGCTGCAATTAGTCGGCCTGACCACATTAGCTTACATAATCACCCTCGCCGTCTACCAAATCGGCACACTAATCACATAGAGGCCAAACATGGAAAAAACAATTGCCATATTCATCGTCATGCTTGCCGCCATAGCAATCGGCTGCTTCGCTTTCAGAAAAAACAAAGGCTGCTCCTGCAAAAACGCCCAAAAGTGCACCCAAACCAATTGCACAGAACCCGACAAACAGAAATGAAAGAGCTATATACTAAAACACTTAAAATGTCAGGCATTTTACGGCCTTGAAAAATCCCCAAAATTTTTTACCAAAAAAGTTAGCCTCGCCTAACTTTTTGCGGCCCAGCCTGACGGTACTGAAGTTAATACTTATAAGAAGAAGTAGTGATGCATCGAAAGTGGTTATTATTGGCGAGTGTGATCTTGACGGCTGCTTGTTCCCAGGCGGAAGATTCGAAATGGCTCTTGGGAAACTGGGCCGGCCAACGGACAAAACTGGCGGAGAAGGGGATCGACTTCGAATTTGTTCTGACCTTGGAGGGTATCGCCAATACATCCGGAGGGAATACCACAGGGTGGCGGGGATTGACAAATCTCGATCTGATCATGAACGCCAACGGTAAAGCTTTCGGGCTGTCTGACGACAATGATCTGCACGTCTATTTGTTAGGTAATTACGGGGCCGACCCGACAGAGATGATCGGCGATCTGCAGACTTCCAGCAACATAGAAGCGCCGGATACCTTTAAGCTCTACGAGTTGTGGTGGCGGCGCTATTTTTGGGACAGCAAGGCCAGCGTTCTCGTTGGCATGCACGATTATAACTCAGTTTTCAATTCGCTGGATACCGCTGGTCTGTTTACCAACAGCTCCTTTGGGATATCGCCTGATATCTCACAGGTTCCGCCGTCTATCTTTCCGACCACTTCGATGGCCGCCCTCTTATCGTTCTATCCCGGCGAGACCGGATATGTGCACTTGGGCGCCTATGACGGAGTGCCCGGTGATCCGGGCAATGAAAGAGGGACGCAACTCATCATAAACAATGACGACGGCGTGTTCTATGCCGCCGAAGCCGGCGTGCATAACGAAGAGACAGGCGCCAAACTGGGCATTGGCGTTTGGTATCGAACCACTGATTTTGAAACCGAGTTTGACGGCAAAGACTATGACAACAACTCCGGCTATTACATAATCGGCGAGACCCGACTGACTGATAAGCTTGCGGGATTCATTCAGCTTGGCAGTGCCGACAAGAATCGCAACCAGGTCGATCACTACGCAGGTGCAGGCATTAATTACTCCGGCTTGTTGGCCCCCGACGATGTGTTCGGTGTCGCAGTGGCATACGCCCGAGCCGGCGAAGCCTGGGGCGATTCCGATAGGGACGCCGACAATTACGAGATGGCGCTGGAGTTTACGTACGAATTCCATCCCACCGACTGGCTGACCATGCAGCCCGGTCTGCAAATTATCAAAAACCCCGATATGAATTCCGAATTGGACGATGCCGTGGCGCTGGGGACAAGGGCCTACATCTCATTTTAACCCGCCCTTATTTCACTGTCAGGTCGGCATCGGAAAGCACCCTCAAAGACATACCATAGACCATTCCCGCATGACGTCTGACAATCTCCGAAAAGGCCTCGGCATCGCCCGTCGAGGCGAATCGCTGCAATAAAACGCTTTCACTTTCAAGCATGTCAATGTCTCCTTCAAGAAAAATGATCCGATTGCCGAAAACTCATAATAAAGTCGCAGCGAAGGATTGAGATTATTCATTAATCCCGCCATTTTTTCAGTGAATTCGTCGGTGAACTATTCTATATTATTGTCGTTATGATTGATATTGAAAAATGCTGTCTGGCGGTTGTTGATGTTCAGGGCAAGCTTGCGCAGCTTATGGACGGCAAGGAGTCTCTTTTTGCCAATATCGAGGTTCTTATCAAGGCCGCAAAGGCGCTTGAGATACCGATCCTGTGGTGTCAGCAGAATCCGCGTGCGCTGGGACCGACTGTGCCCCAATTGGCGGAGCTATTGGACGGTGTCGAGCCGGTGGATAAGATGAGCTTCAGTTGCTGCGGCGATGCCGGATTCATCGACAAACTCAACGCCCTCAAGACCGCCGATGTCATCCTGTGCGGTATCGAGGCCCATATCTGTGTCTACCAGACAGCGATGGATCTGTTGGACAGAGACCTCAACGTACACCTCATAGCCGACGCCGTATCCTCACGCACCGCCGCCAACAGGCAAATCGCCATCCAACGACTAACCGCCGAAGGCGCAAATCTCAGCAGCACCGAAATGATCCTTTTCGAACTGCTCAAGACCGCCGAACATCCCGAATTCAAAGAACTCTGCGGTCTGATAAAGTAGTAGTGTATCGGCCCTGCGTTTCTTGCTTTGGTCTGTCAAACCATGACCCATTTGCGCACTTCGTGCGTATAAGTTAATAAAGGCGAGCGGGGCTTGTGTAGTAAACGAAGAGGGCTCAAAGAGCCCGGCAATTAAAGGTCAGACGATTTGAAAGGGTTGAAAAATGACACTTGTAAGTCCCAGAAAAGCACACAAGTACTTCAAGGCCAAAATGGAGTTTACAACCGGGCCCGTGGAGTTGGACCGGATGATCAAGGAGCACGAGAACATCAATATAATCGACGTTCGCAGCGCCGACGACTATTCCCTGGAGCATATTCCCGGCGCGATCAACCTTCCCAAGGGCAGGTGGCAGAGTTGCTCGGGCCTGAGCAGGCAAGCGGTTAACGTCGTGTACTGCTACTCCGAAGATTGTCACATTGCCGCCACCGCTGCGATGGAATTCACCGATCAGGGATTCAGCGTGACAGAGTTGGAGGGCGGCTTCGAGGGGTGGAAGGACCATAATCTGCCTATCGAAGTTACAAGCTGAGAACATGCCTTTGGGGCATGACGCGGTATGCAGGGATGCAAAGAACCGATTGCGGCATTTACGGTTCAAACAATCGGTGCTTACGCCGGCGCTCGAAGGAAAGAGGACATTTTCACGGGCACCGGCTTTTTTTGCAGCCGCCAATTTCTCCGTTGAGCCGAAATCTCACAAAAACCGCTTCAAGAAAACACTTCTTGATTGTTCAAGGCGGGGTTGATAGGATTATTGATGGTGTACAGAGATAGTCTTATTCAGGTGGCTTTTTATGAAAAAACGGGCGGATTTGTGGAATGATCTTAAGCGCAACAGCTCGTGCGAGGTCCTGATCTTAGGCGGCGGGGTGAACGGCACCGCCCTTATGCGAGATCTGGCCTTGCAGGGGGTAAGCTGTATCCTGGTGGACAAAGACGACTTCACCGCCGGCGCCAGTTCGAAATCGTCCCGCATGATTCACGGCGGCCTGCGTTACCTCGAAAACGCCGAGTTCAAACTCGTCAGAGAGTCCGTTGCCGAGCGAAATGAACTGCTCGGATGCGCGCCCCAC
>JAGHBX010000094.1 GCA_021160785.1 Planctomycetota bacterium
CAACCGTCTTGGCAATTCTTCCGGAAACATGGCCAGATGCTTGTCCTGTCTCTCGCCTGAGAAATTCCAATGCCCCGTGAAGTACTGATTCCACTCCTCGGTGGTCATTTTGGACTGCTCTTTTATTTCTTTACTGACTTTCAAAGCTCTTCCGGGCTTTTTGAAGATAAGGATGAACTCGTAATCAATCTTCAAAATACCATTTCTTGGGTTTGGGAATGATCCCATTATTGTCGCACCGCCGGTAGTGTTGCACGTTGTTACCTTTTGCCAGATGATCGCTCCCATATAGTCAAAACCAATGGTTTCGCAGAACTTGATAATTTCAGTTCTTATCGGGATCACTTTATATCGGCCATAGTAAACCGAGCGTGCAAACTGGTCTCCGATATTGACGCACAGGCGACATCCTTTGTGCAAAACCCTGGAACACTCGCTCCAGACAAGATTCAGATTATTGATATAGTCTTCGTAGCTATCATTGAAGCCTATTTGGTTATCGGTTCCGTAATCCTTTAGCTGCCAATATGGGGGGGAAGTTATCACCAGATGCGCCGACTCAGTATCTACGTCAGCCATCCTTCGAGAATCACCCAAGACTATCCGATGCAGTGTGCTCATGCCTTCTCCTTGTTACTCAGTTATTTTTACGATTGGCATTTTACGCTGTTTCGGTTGGAAATTCAATGATTAAAGCCGGTTCAGTCAAAATTCTCGATCAGCTCATGAGTTCTTTTGGAGTGCTCGCTTTCATTGTGCATCCTTTCACGTTACAGGCTGGCCGGCGCCGCACGTGCGTTTGTGTCACTTGTCAGTCAGCCAGGTTGGGCCGGTTGCTATGTCTACTTTCATGGGGATGTTGAGTTTTATTGCGGTGGTCATTTCTTTGGCGATCCATTCGGCGTATTTGGCGGCGTCTTTTTTTGGCAGCTCGAAGACTAGTTCGTCGTGTATCTGGAGGATCATTTTGACGGGCATTTCTTCGGAGTCGATTTTTTTCTGGATGTTTATCATGGCTACCTTGATCAGGTCGGCGGCGGAGCCCTGGATGACGGTGTTAATGGTGAGGCGTTCGGCCTGGGCGCGTTTGTTGAAATTTTTGGCGCCAAGGCCCGTGATGGGTCGTCGTCTGCCCAACATGGTCTCGGCGAAACCGTCTTTTTTGGCCCTGGCGACTGCGCCGTCCATGAACGCGCGGATGGAACTGTAGCGGGCGAAGTAGTCATCGATAAACTTTTTCGCTTCGGCCTGGCTGATGCCGATCGATTGCGACAGACCGAAAGCGCCCTGCCCGTAGATGATGCCGAAGTTGACCGCCTTGGCGCGGGCTCGCATCTTGCCGGTTACTTCCGACAGGGACACGCCAAAGACCTGTGACGCGACAAAGGCGTGGATGTCGCGGTCTTCGGCAAAGGCCTGCTTTAGGGCGTCGTCATCGGAGAAGTGAGCCAGCAGCCGCAGTTCGATCTGGGAATAGTCGGCGCTGAGTATGCAGTCGTTCTTGTCGGCGGGTATGAATGCCGAGCGTATCTTTCGTCCCAATTCCGTGCGAACGGGGATATTCTGCAGGTTCGGGTTCGAGGAACTCAGTCTGCCCGTGGCGGTAACGGTCTGGTTGAACGAGGCGTGGACGCGGTCGGTCCGCGGGTTGATGAGCTTGCCGAGCTTGTCGACATAGGTGTTTTTCAGTTTGACCAATTGGCGGTACTGCAGAATCAGCGGAACGATTTCGTGCTCGTTTTTGATCTGGTCCAGGACCGAGGCGTCGGTGCTCCTGGTTGTCTTGCCCATCTTGAGCGAGGTAAGTCCGAGCCGGTCGAAGAGCACCTGGGACAACTGCTTTGTGCTGTCGATATTGAAAACGCCGCCGGCCTGGGCGTAGATATCCTCGCTCAACCGCTCAATGTCTTCGGTGATCGTAAGCGACATGTCCCTGAGAAGCTTTACGTCGAGCGAGACGCCGTTTTGTTCCATTTGCGCCAGCACCGGGACCAGCGGCATTTCCACTTCTTCAAAGAGCTTCTTGATCCCGGGCTGTGCATCGAGTTGCGCCGCCAGGTATTCGTAAAGCTGCAACGTCACATCGGCATCTTCGGCGGCGTATTCGGCGGCGGCCTGCGTATCGACCATGTCGAAGGTAAGCTGGTTCTTGCCCTTGCCGATCAGGGCCGATATCGGGATCGGCTCATAGTCGAGATAGTCCTGTGCCATCATGTCCATCGAATGGCTCTGCCGGTCGGCGGCGAGACAGTAAGAGGCGACCATCGTGTCGAAGTAAATGCCCTTCAGCGGCATCTGCGCATTATGCAAAATGAGCATGTCATATTTTATGTTCTGGCCGATTTTCTTTATCTTCTCATCGGCGAGGATGGGTGCGATTTTTTTGCGAACAATGCCGACGTCCAGATGTTTCTGCCCCAATGGCGCTTTAACCGGAAGATAGTACGCGGTGCCTGCCACCCAGCAAAAGCTCATGCCGACGAGATCTGCACGCATGGCGTTGATGGCGGTGGTCTCGGTGTCGACGGCGAAGATCTTCTGTTTCTTTAGTTCGGCGAAGAATTTGTCGAACTTTTCCTGCGTGTCGATCAGCTTGTAGTTTTTTTTGCCGGGCTTTTTTGATTTGGCGGCGGGTTCGGTTGCTTCGGCCCCTTCGACTTTTGGCAGGCCAAGCTGGGTGATAAGGCGTGTAA
>JAGHBX010000172.1 GCA_021160785.1 Planctomycetota bacterium
AACGGAGCAGGAGGGATTCGAACCCCCGGTACCTTTCGGTACAACGGTTTTCAAGACCGTCGCCTTAAGCCGCTCGGCCACTGCTCCAAGTGCTTTAATATAATGCATTTATAGAATTTTCAAAAAAGCGTAATTCTGCCTGACTACAACCTTGACTACAACCAATTTGTGATTTACAATCTTGCTATCTTGTTTGATTATGTGGTTATAGTTAAGGATATCAGCCATGGCAAAATCTAAGCCTAAAAGAAAAACACGTTCTGACAAATTCCCGCTTACTTTACATAATACAGGTCAGTTTTGCAAGAAAATTAATGGCAAGTTATATTATTTTGGCACCGACAAACAAAAAGCTTTGCAGCGGTACCTGGAACAGGCCGCTTATCTGCATGCCGGCAAAACTCCTGCGCCTAGGCCATCCCAGGACTGGCTTTCGATAAAGATCCTATGCAACCTGTACTTAGACCATCAGGAGTCAAGAGCTGAAATAGGCGAGATACAACCAAGGCATGTCTCCGATCAGATTTTGCTTCTAAAGGATTTTGGGAGATTCGTTGGCCCCAACCGGCCAGTGTCGGACATTTCTACCATTGAGTTGCAGGACTACCGCAAGAGGCTCATTAAGGCTAGAAAGTCACCCAACACCATTAATAATGGGTGTAGTTTTCATTCTACGTAATATCATTGCTATGCGGCTCGTTTAAGTTGAATATAATGTTTCCAAAATCCATCCCATCTGTTCGATTTAACAAAACATCGCAAATGCAAAATGTGTTGTCCGCCCTGACGCGACCATCGCATACCGCTACGGCACAAGCGCGTTTTTACAATGCTCTTGCAAGCCGCTTCCACAGGTCCGCTGCCTATCGGAAGGCCACGCACAATAAAATCAGCGTAGTTCATACGCCCTTTATTACGCCTAAAGTAGGTTCTCTCGGCTTCCAGTTTTTCCGAGCGGCTTTTAGACAAACGAAGATTTTGCGAATAATAGGCAATCGAACGCAAAACGCACTCGGCTCCATCATCCTCTTCAAGAAGTTTCTTGCGATATTTCTTATACCAGGCTTGGCTCTGTTGACTGCTTTTGCCAAACAATGCCTCGCTTGCTTTGGAAAGATGTTCGGTCGTATGGTAAAAATCTATCAGCTTTTCGTAGTCGTTATACATAGGATTGTTGTCGGCATAAGACCAGATAGAGCGATGGCCATCACACAAAAATACTTTTGTTGTATCCGGCGGCGTTTTTGCTTCGGCAGCCGTCACTTCCTGTTCAAATTGTTCTTTGAATGTAACAGCTCGTTTCTGAGGCATACGGGCAATATAACGCGATTGCAGTCTTTGAGGCCTTTGTTCTTTTGGATCCAATGGCAATGCGTAACAGGATACAACACCTGTCATGGCGTTTTTGTAAGCGGTATTCGGGCTCGAAGAGGCTTTGAGCCCCGGACGTTCCGCAGGCCGACCCTGTTGGACACCTTGCTCTCGCAGAAGCACATTCACACCGTCCATACTGGCCACAAGAACATCAGTCCTTTTCGGAAGTTGCTGCGATTGCTGAACAGCCGACATTATTGTTTCGGTGTGTGCTTCTATGAAATCGCCCATGTTGTTAGTGATATTTTTGATCGCTGTTGCCGACGGATGAAACCACGCGCATTTTTCAAACAATTGCGCTGTTTCATCAGACGTCAGATGAGCCATAGAAAAGGCAACGGCCTCTCGCACATCTTCTGTGGCAAATTCATCTTTCATCCCCCAAAAATCATCCAATGGACAATAAGCATTTCCTCCC
Organism: Planctomycetota bacterium; assembly: GCA_021160785.1. Lineage (GTDB taxonomy): Bacteria > Planctomycetota > Phycisphaerae > Sedimentisphaerales > Anaerohalosphaeraceae > B28-G16. The sequence goes on from JAGHBX010000172.1 coordinate 1,793, forward strand.
GCATCAGCTTGATAGAGCGAGCGCGTTATTTGCATTGTGCCAAAGGGTGTCAGGAACTCTTTTGGGCTGACCATTTTCCATCGGAGTTTTTTCCCGTCAAGATCCAAAATCGACTGTTCAATGTCATACGATTCGATAAATGCCTGATAGGCTTTTCGGCCCGCCTCGGAAAAAGCGTTCTTCAAGGCAGCAGAAAATTCCAGAGCAAGATCAGCGGTCAATTCGCTGGTATCAGCTTTGTCAGCAAAATCTTTCATTTTTTGTTCAAAAACTTCCATTGCAAGGTTAACGGTTTTTTGTATAATCATTTTCGGACTCCTTTCCATTTGCTTAACTATTTTGATTGTAGAGTCTTATAGTATAAGCAACGGAGTCCAATTTTTATTAAATTTTACGTAAAACGGAAACTACACCCATTCTTTCTGTAAATTCGAGTAAAGTAGTTTTATTTTCCCCCTTCGTAAGAAGGTGAGGGGGAAAATAAAACGGCCCAGCATCAAAGGGTTGCAAAAGCGGGCCAAGTCGTTCCAATATAATCTTTTTAGCCAAAAAGAAAGGATGGAACGAACATGACCCGGAACCAGATTGTAATCGAAGATCTCGTAGAACTCATCAATGAACACGGCGGAATTGAAAGTTTTTCACAGGCAATGAGTCAGCTAATGGACAGAGCAATGACAATCGAACGTGCAGAGGTGCTCGGAGCCGAGCCCTATCAAAGGACCGATACCAGGTGTGGATACGCCAACGGCTTCAAGCCAAAGACTTTACACACCCGCATGGGACCTGTGCCGCTCAAAGTACCACAGGTTCGCGGCGATGTCAGTTTCTATCCCTCGGCGCTGACCAAAGGGCCGCAAACCGAACGAGCCCTGACGCTGGCTGTCGCTGAGATGTACATCCAGGGCGTCTCGACGCGCAAGGTTGAACCGATCCTCGAGAAACTCGTCGGCCACGGCATAAGCAGTTCCAGCGTTTCCAAGGCAACTGCCGAGCTGGACGAAACACTGCAGGCATGGCGGAATCGACCGCTTAATGCCCAGCCGACGCCGTATCTCATTCTCGATGCCCGTTACGAAAAGGCCCGCATTGACGGCATTGTACGCGATGTAGCAGTCCTTATTGCTATCGGTGTTCAGAAAGATGGAAAGCGAACTGTGCTGGGGCTCTCAACTGCCTTGAGTGAAGCCGAAGTGCACTGGAGAGAGTTCCTGTTGTCCCTTGCAAAACGAGGGATCCACGGAGTGGAGATGATTACAAGCGATGACCATAAAGGCTTGGGTGCGGCCAGAAAAGCGGTCTTTGCTTCTGTGCCCTGGCAACGTTGTCAGTTCCATCTGCAGCAAAACGCCCAGGCCTATGTGCCGAAAAAATCGATGGCCCACGAGGTCGCAGAAGATATTCGTGATGTGTTTGACGCTCCGGATCGACACCGGGCTGGTCAACGACTTAAAGAAACCGTCACCAAGTATACCGAATTAGCTCCACCGTTAGCCTCCTGGATGG
>JAGHBX010000059.1 GCA_021160785.1 Planctomycetota bacterium
CGCTGTTTGTCAATCGGGCGATTCTGCTGGCGCCGGACATCGCCGGCGAGAAAATCGAACTGACGGCCATTTTGCCGAATAAGGATCTGATTGACAACCGCTTGATCGAGGCGGCCGACTGGCAGAAACGCAGCGGCTCCGGCGAGATAGCATTGCTCCTGGCCTACATCCACCTCCAGCAGGACAGCCCTGGCAAGGCGCAGAAGTTCATCAAGATCGCACAGGACAAACTCCCCCAAAGCAAGGCCATAGAAGCACTAAAAGCGGCAATCGATACCGCTTCAAAGTAGCTTGCCGCCATCGCCATCTCCCGCCCAACCGCCACAATCCTTTCGTCACCCTTTCAGGGCGACAACGGTCATTTCTGCTTGCGTTGATTTTGTCAGGTGGTAAGATGCAGTGTTATTGTGAGAGGTTTTTGCAGGGGATGTCTTTGATATCGTTTCGTGAGCAAAATGCGTTTGACGCCAACAGCGTTTTGGGAGCCGGCGGGCTTGTTGCGCAGGCCTACGGCGGCTTTGAGGTTCGTCCTGAGCAGCTTGACATGGCTCGCGCCGTCAAGGGTGCTTTGCGCCGGCCGCACCATCTTGCCGTCGAAGCGGGCACGGGTGTGGGCAAGAGCTTTGCGTACCTTGTGCCGGCCATCGATTACGTCGCCGCCAAAGAGGGTAAGGTGCTCATCAGTACGTATACGATTACCCTTCAGCAGCAGCTCATCAACAAGGATATTCCGTTTCTGGCCGAGATTCTAAAGACGCCGTTTAGTGCGCACCTGGCCAAGGGGCGGGGCAACTATCTGTGCACGCGGCGGCTGGAATATGCTCTCCGCAGGCAAAAGGGGCTCTTCGGCGACGAGGTATTCGACCTTGCGCGGATAAGCGAATGGTCGAAGAATACCCAGGACGGATCGCTAAGCGACCTGCCGTCTCTGCCGGCGCCCGCCGTGTGGGATGCCGTCAGGAGCGAGCACGGAAACTGTCGCGGGCGAAAGTGCAAGTTCTTCGGCAAGTGTTTCTACTGGCAGGCCAGGCGCGCGCTGAAGACGGCGGACATCATCGTCGCCAATCACGCTCTTCTGTTTAGCGACCTCGTGCTCAAGCAGCAGACGCCGGGAATACTGCCGGCTTACCGGGCGGTGGTGATCGACGAGGCGCACAATATCGAGCATGTTGCCGAGGACCATTTCGGCATCGACGTCAGCAACTACACGATCACTTATCTGCTGCGTGCGTTGTACAACACGCGGACGCATAAGGGACTGCTGACGTTCGGAGAGACGGAGCAGGCCCGCGGCCTGGTCGCCCAATGCAACGAATCGGCGAAGGTATTTTTCGCGCAGGTTAGGGCGTGGTACGATCATGCAAAAGCCGATACCAACGGGCGCGCGCATCCGGGGTTTGTCGACGACAACATCACCGATCCCGTCCGCTCGCTGCGGCTGGAACTCGCCAAACTGGCGAAAAAGACGGACAACGACGACGAAAAGCTCGAGTTCGGACGTTACATCGACAGGTGCAAGACACTCGAAGTCCAACTGAAGGACTTTCTCGCCCAGCCGAAGGAAGATAATGTTTACTGGGTGGAGGTTTCCCAGGGCAGGCGGATGCGGACGGCGCTTCGCAGCGCCCCGATCGATGTTGGTCCGCATGTCAAACGCTGCCTGTTTGACGAGTACGCCTCGGTCGTCATGACAAGCGCGACGCTGAGCTGCGACGGCCGAACCGAGAAAGAGGGGTTTGAGTTCTTCGCGAGTCGCACAGGACTCGAAGAGTTTGAAGCGCTGAAACTCGGCTCGCCTTTCGATTACAAACGCCAGGTTACGATGTACATCGAGGCGGATTTGCCGAACCCGAACCATGCCGATTTTCAGCCCCGGGCGGTCGAAGCTATCAAGAAGTATCTGCTCAAGACAGGCGGCAAGGCGTTTGTACTCTTTACCAGCTATTCGATGCTCAAGGGCATGGCCAAACGGCTGGAAGACTGGCTCAGCGAAAATAAAATGCAGTTGCTTGTTCAGGGCGGCGGCGCCGACCGGTCGGTGCTGCTGGAGGAGTTCAGGAGCGACCCGCGCAGTGTGCTCTTCGGCACCGACAGCTTCTGGCAGGGCGTCGACGTGCCCGGTGAGGCGCTCTCCAATGTCATCATCCTGCGACTGCCCTTTGCCGTGCCGAACCATCCGCTCATACAGGGCAGGATCGAACAGATCCGCGCCAAAGGCGAGAACCCTTTCTCAAAATATCAGCTCCCCACCGCCATCATCAAATTCAAGCAGGGTTTCGGCCGACTCATCCGCAGCAAGACCGACACCGGCATCGTCGCCGTCCTCGACAGCCGACTCGCGAGAAAAAGCTACGGCAAACAGTTCCTGGCCGCGATCCCCGAATGCAATATCGAAATCGTCAGCGAACAAAACCATTCATAGTAAACCAGGTCCATATCGTGCCGAATACGAGAATCCCTTGATAGTCCAGGGTGAATTTGGTATGATTATTGATAACACTTTAGCCAAGTGCGAGATTCGCTTGTCATTCCCGCGAAAGCGGGAATCCAGCATAAAGACAGCTTCCGCCCCAGGCGGTTTCCTGTTTCTTGCACGCGTGGCTAAAATTTACCTATATAGCAACTGTTGGATTGGTACTCCATGCGTTTGATTATGATTCAGGATTAAAGGAGCGGCTATGAGTTCAAGTACTCTATCACGACGTGATTTTCTAAAAAGTCTATGTGCAGGATCGTTGGCCTTGGCCGGATGCGGCAGGCAGTTGGCAGTCGCCGGCGGGGCAAAGAAAAAACCCAACGTCCTCTTTTTCGCCTTGGACGATCTGTGTGATTGGGTCAGCCCCCTGGGGTATAGCCAGGCCGTCACACCGAATATGGATCGGCTCGCCAAATCCGGCGTTACCTTCCTTAATGCCCACACCGCCGGAGTCTTTTGCGCGCCGTCGCGTTCGGCTATCTTCACCGGACGCCATTCCTCGAGCACCGGCTGCTACACCACGCAGGTTTACCACCACAACCATCCGGAGATCCAGCCGTTGCAGGCGACCTTCCAGAAAGGCGGCTACCAAACCTTCGGCGCCGGCAAGCTGTTTCACCACCCGGCAGGCTTTGTTGACCTGCGCGGATGGGACGAGTTCTTCGTACGCAGCCAGGGGCAGAAGGAAAATGGCTGGGGCCTCGACAGTTGGAGTGTAGACAGCCCCATCCTCCCGCAGCCGTACCCTAACAGCGCCTTTAATTCCGATCGCAAGCCGGCCAACAACTTTTTCCTCGAATGGGGCAAGGTGCTCAACGAAAACGAGGAGAAGATGGCCGATACCATTCGCACGGAGTGGACCTGCGATATCCTTCGCAAGAAACATGATAAGCCGTTCTTCGCGGCGCTCGGGCTCTACACGCCCCATTTCCCAAACTACTGCCCGGCGAAGTACTTCGATCTCTACGACCGCGATAAAATCCAGCCGCCGCCGTATAAAGCCGACGATCTTGACGATCTGCCGCCCGCCATCCGCAAGGCCAAAACCGCACGCGGCGCGATTCATCGCCGTCTTGAAAAGATAGGCGCCGTTAAGGACGCGATTCACGGCTACCTCGCCTGCGTCTCCTATGCCGACGCCATGTTAGGCCGCCTGATGAAGGCCATTGAAGACGGGCCAAACAGCGACAACACTATCATTGTGCTTTGGAGCGACCACGGTTACCACCACGGCGAAAAAATGGACTGGGGCAAGCACACGCTCTGGCAGCGCACCTCCGGTGTACCCTTCATCTGGGCGGGTCCCGGCGTGAAGCGCGCGGCAACCGTAGATTCCACGGTCAGCCTGATAGATATGTACCCCACCCTCATCGCCCAGTGCGGGCTCCCCGCCGTCAAAGGCCTCGACGGCGCCTCGCTGGCGCCGATACTCCGCAATCCCGCAACCGCCAAAGATCGCAACGTCCTGCTGCCCGGTATGTCGCCCGATGAATACGCAATCATCAACAGCCACTGGCGCTACATCCACTACAAGGACGAAACCGAGGAACTCTACGACGTGCGTAAGGACCCGAACGAATGGTACAACCTGGCCGGCAACAGCGACTATGACAAAATAAAAGCCAAACTGCGCGCCGCGGCCCCAACCACCTTCGCCAAACCCGGCCCTGACCGCCGCCAAATGAAACTCGTCGTCCAAGGCAAAACCTTCCATTGGGAGCCCAAGAAGTAGACCTCAGCATGCTCGTGATATTTTAGAAAGGAGCAAGAGACAATGAATGCCAGAGGTATCCTGCTGACAGCCGTTGTGTTCCTGTCCGGGGCATGTTTCGATGCCTTTGCGCAACCTGCCGGCGGCAAGTCTGCGCCGGATAATGGTTTTTCCCTCGCCGAGGATTGGCCCACGTGGCGCCACAACGCCCGGCGAACGGCGGTTTCTCACCAGAAACTACCCGATAAACTGTACCTGCAGTGGATGAGGCAATACCACCGCGTTCGCCCTGCCTTCGGGTCCAGACGACTTCAATTCGACGCCGGTTACGAGCCTGTGGTCATGGCAAAGACGCTCTTCATGGGCTCGCCCTGCAACGACAGTGTCTCGGCCATCGACACCGAAACGGGAACCGTCAAGTGGACGTTCTATACGGACGGGCCCGTGCGTTTTGCGCCGGTGGCCTGGAGGAACCGCGTCTTTGCCGCATCGGATGACGGTTGCCTCTACTGTCTGGACGCCGCCGCGGGAAAACTCCTCTGGAAATTCCGCGCAGTCCCCTCCATGCGCAAGATGATCGGCAACGGGCGGTTGATTTCGGCCTGGCCCATTCGCGGGGGCCCGGTTCTCGAGGACGGAAAGATATATTTCGCTGCCGGGATATGGCCC
>JAGHBX010000571.1 GCA_021160785.1 Planctomycetota bacterium
AGTCTTTCCATTTGTCAGCCCAATACTTCCATGGCGCCGCCTACGCCTTGGGCGTGTAATCAGGGTTGGCGCGGGGCATCCTGGCGCCTGTTCTTTTGAGCCAGGCTTTTAGTTTTGCATCGAGTTCCTCAACCTTGTCGGGCATGCTGTCGGCGAGGTCGTTTTTCTCGGACAGGTCATGCTTGAGGTTAAACAGTTCGAACTCCCTGCCTTCGTATCGCTTGATCAGTTTCCAGTCGCCCGCACGGATGATGCTGTAGGGAACCACCCGGCCCCGGTAATGCGGGAAGTGCCAGAAAATGGCATCGCGGTCTAAACGATCGCTTTGTGTCAGCAGGGGCATAATGCTCTCACCGTCAATGGAACGCCGGGCGGGTGTTCTAACGCCGGCGGCCTGGCGGATAGTGGGAAAGTAATCGACGCTGGTGACGGGCACGCTGCATTCGGCGCCCGGTTTGACCACGCCGGGCCAGCGGACGATCAACGGCTCGCGAATCCCCCCTTCGTATGGATACCCCTTGCCGGACCGAAGCGGCAGATTGCTCGTAACCGGAACCAGCCCGCCGTTATCTGAGGTGAAGATGATCATCGTGTTGTCGGCGACTTTAGCCTGCTCGACGGCATTGAGGATTTTGCCGACGGCATGATCGACGCTTTCAACCATCGCGGCGTATTTAGCGTTCTTTTGATGAGTCGCTGTTTTCGCCTTGTATTTGGCGGCCAGGTCCTGCTTTGCCTGTATCGGCGTGTGCACGGCGTAGTGGGCCATATACAGAAAGAACGGTTTGCCGGCGTGGTCGGTGATGAACCTGACGGCTTCGTCGGCCTCGCGGTCGGTGAGATACTCGCCTTCTTTTCGGGATTTGAGCGTTGGGATATCGCCCTGGCTCTTTTTGTAGTAGGGGTCAAAGTAACTGGGCGGCTGGCCAAAATCGCAGCCGCCGATATTGTAGTCAAAGCCCTGCCGGTCGGGATACCAGTCGTCGGCGCCGAGGTGCCACTTGCCGATATGGCAGGAGGTGTAGCCGGCGGGTTTGAGGGCTTCGGCGATGGTCATTTCGTCGAGTTCCATCCAGAGCGCATTGGGCGGACACAACAGCTTCCTGTTTCTGCCGCCCACGTATTCGGTGGGGTTCTTTTTGTCGTCGGGAATCTTGCCGCCCTGGAATCGTGAACGTATCCAGTCGGTAACGCCCAGGCGGGCCGGGTATCGCCCGGTCATAACGGCCGCTCGCGTGGGAGAACAGACCGCACAGGCGGCATAGCCGTCGGTAAACTTCATGCCCTCTTTTGCCAAACGGTCGATATTTGGCGTTTCATAGTACTTACTGCCAAAACACCCCACATCGGCCCAGCCGAGATCGTCGACAAGGATCAGCACAATGTTGGGTCGTTTGGTATTATTCTTTCGTTTGGCGGCATCGAGGCATCCAGGCGTCGTTAATGCAGCGGCGCCAATTCCCAACATCTTCAAAAAACTGCGACGTGTCTGTTCGACGGATTTCATTATCTATTCCTTCCAAAACGCACTTCCCATTTAACCGTGCCGCTGTTGCGCAACTGCGATCTGAGTTTTACACCGCCACTAACCGCCTTAATGACCGTATCACCCGATGTCTCTGCATCCCAGCTATTGCTGTCAATCCTCCATTTGTCGCCCGGTGTGGCAAAACGCAATTCATAAAGATCGCCTGCAACGACCTTGCTCTCGCCCGTCAGTGTCAGCGTAGCAGCGTCCCACTTCTCTTCCACGACATCGACAATGCCCTGCGTGATATGTCGCGACGTGCTGATCAACAAAGGTCTCTCTAACATCGGCCGAACCGCGATAATCTTGCACGCGCCCGGTTCGATGTCCATTTCGATCTTGTCGTCAAACGGCCCGACGAACGTCTGCGACCAGTACTCGAACCCCACGTATTTCCCCGTCGGACTTTCCGGCAGGTCCAGTTGGTCGAGATTTACGGTTACTTTCTGCGATTGCCCGGCATCCCAGTTGAATAGTGCAACCACATCACGGCGCACATTCCTGCGCGTATCGGTCAGTTGCCATATCTTCGGGTGGTTGCTGGCGAACAGGTCTATCGGCCTGCCGCACAGACCGTGATTGGGCATCGAGCGTTTGACGATGTCCAGTCGCTCGGCCGGCAGACCGGGCAGCCATTCGCTGACGAGATTGAGTTGTCCCGAAACCGCAATCCATGAGCCCCACGATCGCGCCTGGTCAAGGGTCAGCGGATTTCTAAGCATCAGGCAGTCCGGGTCGTTGTACCATACCCGGTTATGGAAAAAGTACAATCGCGAACCCATCTCGACACACGGCAGGATCTTTTTCCAATTGGCGCCGATATCCCGACCAACCCGCATTCCGTCAACTCGGCCGAATGACGCGCCCAATGTCCGCATGTTCTGGGCGATATTGCAGCCTAAGATGAACACGTCGTCGCCGGCAGCTTCGCGCACGAGCTTCAGGCCGTCGCGATAAGCTTCGATATTGGTCTTTGACGGATCGTGAAAAACCGCGTCGCCGAGATTGTCCTCTTTATACACCGGCGAAGGATAAGTAATCTTCGCCGCCAGACCCGTCCACAGGCCGTCAATCTTCATGTACTTGTAGCCCCACTCCTTACTCATCCGTGCAACGACCTGGCTCAGGAAATCCCTCGCCTCCGGATGCGTCATATCAAGACAGGTCCCCGCCCAGCGGACCTTGTACGGCTCGCCCGCTTCGGTCTTGACAAACCAGTCCTGGTGATCCTTGAAAATCTCGCGTGTATTGTCCCAGCCGAAGGGGATATACCAAATCCCCGCCGTCAACCCAGCGCCGGTTATCTTCTCCGCCGTTGCCTTCATACCTTTCGAATACGGGCCGTTGCCCCTGTGCGTGGTAAAATCCCTGCCGCTAATCTGCCACTTGTCGTCGATCTGCAGGACCTCAAAGCCGAACTTCGTCAGTTCCTTCTCGCAGAACTCGGCCATCTCGGCCATATGCACCTGGTCGCTCGCCCCGCCATGCGGATTCGAATACCATGTGCAATAACCGCTCGTAACCGGATTGAGTTTTACATTGTTTGCCTTCGCCGCCGCATCGGCATAAGCCTCCAACCCGTCGAGCACATCATCGAAGTAGCCAATGACAAACGTCTCGCTGTTGGCGGTTTGACCGGGTGCGATTAATAACCGACCGTATTCGGCCCGCCCCTCGATCCCAAGCTTGCCCCCTTGCGGTTTCGAAAGTACAATGCTGCTGCCCCGACGATGAGTCAGCCAGCTGGCGACAACACCTTTATGAGTTGCAGGATCGGCAGCCGAAAGAAACGAAAAGCTCGTTCGCTTCTTGCCGCCGTCGCTAAGCCCGTCACAACCTAAGACCTTCATGTCCGACAAATCCACCCCGAAATCCATCACGACCGAAGCGGAACCGACCTTGTTCAAAATAATGTCCTCTTTGGTATTATTGTGGTATCGCGAGCCAAATACAATGAAGGGGACTCCCTGGCTGATAAGAATTGAGTCTTTGCTCCCATCGTCGTAGCTGACTTCAATTCCCCTCGTGAATGAGTTCATTTCAAAGCTGCGTGCTTTGCCCCCCGACTGCCTCAGCTTCCCCTGCGAAATGAACTTCA
>JAGHBX010000381.1 GCA_021160785.1 Planctomycetota bacterium
ACAACCATGTTCTTTGTATAATAGTTTGAGCCTCACAGGAAATTAAAACTTCGTGGACTCACGCAAAGGGTGCGACCAGATATTCTGGCAGGGCTATGCAGCCCGTTTTCTTACATCCCAGTAGCTTTTCCACGTAGTTGTACTGCGCAACATTATTAAAGAAATGTAACTCATTTATACGATTAACTTTCCAGGGGGAATGGTCCCCCATGGAAAGGGAACGTAATGGAGCGACGATTTAAGGTACGAAAACGCGACATTCTTCAAGAGGTCGAGATTCGACCGGAAGTCTCTGATGGTATGCTGAAACGACTGGAACATTTTGCTGAGCCCTTTGTGGCATCGTTGGGCCGACCTGAACCCCGAGAGAATGCCCGCATTTATCTGTGCGGCCTGCTGTCGGATCTGAACCGTAAAAATACCGAGTCGATTGCCTACCGCTATGATCAGAAGCCGCGTGCCTTGCAACGGTTTGTCGGATTTCCGGCGTGGGATCACCGTCCCTTGCAGCAGGAACTGGCACGGCAGGTCGGCGTGGAACTGGGCGAAGATGACGGCGTCATCGTCTTTGACCCGTCCGGATTTAAAAAATGCGGCACGGAGTCGGTGGGCGTTCAGCGTCAATGGCTGGGTCGGTTGGGCAAGGTGGACAATGGGCAAGTCGGTATCTACATGGGCTATGCTTCTCGTCAAGAACATGCGTTGGTCGATCAGCGATTGTATCTTCCGAAAAGCTGGGCCGGCGACAAGAAACGACGCAAAAGATGTGGCGTGCCGAAAGAGATTCGTTATCAAACACGGCATGCATTGGCGTTGGAGATGCTCGAAAACAATAGCGCGTATCTGCCGCATCGCTGGATTGCCGGCGATGACGAAATGGGGCGTTCGAGCGGTTTTAGAAGAGATTTGCGGGGTTTGGGCGAACAGTATCTTCTGGCTGTTCCCTCCAATACCGGTGTTCGTGACCTTCAGAGAGGCCCGCCTGTTTACGGCGGTCGAGGGGCACGTCCCAAACAGCCGTTTCAGCGAGTGGATCGCTGGCGTAAGGCGCTGGATGAGCAGGCCTGGACACGCGTGGATGTGCGGGATGGCGAAAAAGGGCCGCTGGTAACAGAGCTTGTCAAATGTCGTGTTGTCGCGCGTACGCAACGCGGAGGAGACGCCTGCACCGAAGAACTTTTGACAGTTACGCGCACGCCGGCAGGAAACGGCAAAGTGAAGTACGATTACTATCTTTCCAATGCACCGGTGGATACGCCTCTGGAAGAACTGGCGCGTGTGGTCAAGGCTGAGCATCGCATTGAAGATTGCCTCAAGCGCGCTAAAAGTGAGACCGGGCTTTCGGATTATGAAGTTCGCACTTGGGCAGGCTGGCATCATCATCAGACGCTCTCACTTATGGCGATATGGTTTTTGATTCTGGAAACCCGGCGGGGGAAAAAAATACACACCGGCATTGACGGTTCCACAGGTTCGGAATATTTTGTATGTCTTGTTGCGTCAGGCCTGCAACCGCACTACTCCCGGCTGGGACAGACGAATGATCGAACGCAAAAGCAAACGCAGAGAGCTGGCTCGGTTTTATCATTACAAGCGACATAAGTTATTGGCGCCGCTAACGGGAGTTTACAAGTTATCACATAATTTTCGACAAGAATTTTACTCCAACCTCTCATAGAACCCCCAAAACGCCGTTTTCCGCATATTTTGGGGTTGTTTTTTGCGAAATTAATGTATGACCTAATTATTGTTTAAAGTTTCTCTTGATATATAGGCGATATATGCTATTATAGGACTCATAATGTATGAATATATTTGTCTAATCATGTAGAGGTATGACCTAGTATGGCAAGCATCACTCCCAAAATCGTCAATGGGCACAGATATTACTATGCCCGAATCTCTAAACGGGTTGACGGAAAACCTAAAATCGTTCAAACCATTTACCTTGGTACCGTGGACAAAATAATCAAGAACGCACAGGCCGCTGATAAGATCCCACAGGCTGAAGAAGTCTATATCGCTGAATTGGGAGCCACCTCTGCCTTATTCGATATTGCTAATCGCTTACAATTCGTAGAAATCATTGATAGTCATCTGCCAAAAAGGAAACAAGGACCGACTGTGGGACATTACATGTTAACAGCGGCTATTAATCGAGCTGCTCAGCCAACCAGCAAAGCTGCTCTGGGCGAATGGTTCGAAAATACAATCGGACCTCGCCTTATGGCAATTAAGCCAAAACAATTAACATCCCAGGCTTTCTGGAATCACATGGACAGACTCACACAGCCGATACTAATCAACATCGAGAATGATCTATTGGTGAAAATTATCGATGAGTTCAAAATCGATTTGAACTGTCTTTTGTATGATGCCACTAATTTTTACACCTATATCAACACCAAAACCGAAAGTCAATTAGCTCAGCGTGGACACAATAAACAGAAACGCAATGATCTGCGCCAGGTTTCCTTGGGGCTCATGACATCAGCCGACTTCCATGTTCCTTTGCTGCACATGGTTTACGGCGGTAATATTAACGATGCAAAACAGTTCGGCTCTGTTATTAACGAACTGGTCAATCGCTATAAACGGCTCACTGAGGCTTGTCCTCACATTACCCTGGTATTCGACAAAGGAAACAACTCTGAGGACAATTTGGAGTTGTTTAAGGCAACCGAGATGCATTTTGTCGGCTCACTGAAGCTGAATCAATGTAAAGAATTGCTAAAGATTCCTCTGCGAAAATATCGAGACCTTAAAAGCCCAGGGCTGCAGGAGCTAAAAGCATACAGAACACGACAGAAAGTATTTGCCGAAGAGAGAACCATTTTGATTACTTACAATGAAAATCTGCTTGCCGGCCAATTGCAGGGCATTGGACACAACATCAGAAAATGCAAAGCCCAGCTTAGAGAACTTACGAAGAAATTGCAGCGATGGGCAACAGGCAAAATCCGAAAGGGCAAAAAACCCACACTTGATGGGATTAAAAAGAAAGTCAAGACTATCCTTAAACGAGAATATATGAATGAAGTTATTAAGACAACGATCTGGACAAAGGATGGGTTCGTACAAATCAAATACCGTGTGGATCAGGAAGCTATCAGCCGATTAACACGAACAGTTTTGGGAAAGACAATACTGTTTACAGATAATCATGAATGGACGGATGAACAAATAGTTGCAGCTTATCGAGCCCAATACAAAATCGAACACGCCTTTCGTGAAATGAAAAACCCACACATTTTAGGTTGGAATCCCCGGCTGCATTGGACTGATCAGAAGATTCGCGTTCACGCATTTTATTGTGTTGCAGCTTTAACGCTCGTAAGTCTGTTGAGACGAGAACTCGCCGCTAAAGGGATGTCTATAAGTGCGGAAAACCTTATGGAACAACTCAATGGAATACGTGAGACTGCCTGTGTTTATCCGCAGGGAAAAGGCCGGCCGCCCAAGCTATCTTACTCGATGAGCCGCTTGAACAAGACGCAGAAGAAACTTTACGACCTGCTCAAACTGGCTCGTTTTCGCCAGAGTTAGGTCATCGCCCCAAAACGCTCGTAACACCTTGAATACAAAAACCTTAACAAAAGTCCCGTTTGCTAACTTGTAAACTCACGCTAGGGACCGCTATTCGGGAAAGTTACCTATTAAAATTCAAGTAACACTGTTTTATTAAAATTTTCATTCTCGAAAGTCTTCCTTCGACGAAATAACAATTTTAAAATACAAATACGTCTCAAGCTTTGTAGGATGGGCAGGTTCTCCTGCCCATCCGGACTATTGTTCAGCATGGGCAAATAGTTGCCCATGCTACCTGCTCTTCAGTGGAGTTGAATGCGCAAACCCCGGGTACGGCTGAAATAGGTGCGGAAG
>JAGHBX010000046.1 GCA_021160785.1 Planctomycetota bacterium
CCCAGCTTCCCCCACGGCCCGAAACTGTAAATCTGCCACTTTTCAGTTTTCTCATTGCCCGCGTCGGCGGCGACTTTTCGTTCGAGCCTGCGATACAGACGACGCGCCCGATATGTGCCCTTCTTAGCCGCAATCGCCTTAACATGAGGACCCACGGTAATTCTTGACCACCACGACCCGTCTAATTGAAGTGTTACGCCTTCGGTGTCGGTCTTGATCTTGCCGATTTTTCTTGTGAAGAAAAAACCCGCCGCAACCGCCGGCACAACCAGCAGGAAAACAATGATCGCTAATGCTTTCTTCATAATCGTACCCTTTCGCCCAACAACCGCCCAACCGCCATCCGTTCAGTTTACAGTATACCACTTCTCTTCGAATTTTGTTTCAAAAGGCCCCAGATCGATACCGATTTCGACCTTGAATCTGCCCCTGAAAGACGGAGGCACTCGACACGAGCGCTTACAGATACCGCCTCACCCATACTCGAATCGGCCTGCAGCCAGAACCTTGCCGCTCTCACTGACGAGCCTGAATCGCGGGGGCGGCAGCCACTTGTCATTCCTCTGCACGCCGGGAACGTATTTCTCTCCCGCCTGACCCTGCACCGTTACGCCGGCCTCAACGGTTCTGCCCCGCACCGTAACCTCAGGCTTTACCAGCAGCGGCGGACCGGGCTTGACGCCCGCCTGGGCAATAATCTGAGACGACTGACCCTTCAAAAGCTGCAAACTCCACACGTCCCCATTGGCGTCCGCTGTCTCCGCCGTCGCCAACTCTATCCGTTCGGCAACCGGCGCCGACGGCCAAAACAGCTTCATGCACGCAATCGCCGCCAAAATCACCACTGCGGAACCGACGATAATTATTTTCTTCTTTGAAACCGAGTCGTCGTAGCCGTCCGATGAGGAAAATAAAGACTTCACCCCATACGCGATATCCGCAGCTAAAGTCTTAATCCGAAGCGACTTAAGACCGTCGGCAACCTTCAACAAGGCCGTAACAACAACATCCACAATGGCTGCAAAAAAATCTTTCACAAGCTTATTATAACCGCTTCGCCAAACAAAAAAAGGCTAAATTGTGTGGAATCTTTAGTTTACAAACTACCCAATTGGGGTTATAATTTAGAGGCAAGGGAATCGCTGTCAGGATTACGAAAGGGGTGCAAAATGTCCGCTCGCAACAAATCGGCATTTACACTGATGGAATTGCTCGTTGTCATTTCGATAATCGCCCTGCTCCTGTCGATCATGACGCCCTCTCTGCGCAAGGCCCGCGAGCAAGGCAAACGTGCCGTCTGTATGGCAAACCTGCATGCTATCGGCATGGCGCTGCACGTCTATGCCGTTGGCAATGACGACGAACTCGTCGCCAGCGACTCCCGAGTCTCATGGGAAGCCTGGGGGGAGGTCTCTCAGCCAGCCGGCTGCGCCACCCCCACAACCCCCGGCGGCTTCCGCCAGGTCAATCTCGGCCATCTGATGGCCACCACCGACATCATTCCTCTGCCTTCGGGCAAAGACCACGTCTTCTTCTGTCCCTCCGGCAAGGCGCCCAACGGCGGAAGAACACGAGATGAATTCGAAAAGCAGTGGGGAAGAAACCGAGGCCACGCCGCCACAAGTTACATGTACAATGATTCTCTGGATGGAATTGACGATTATGTTCAGGCAGGCGATACCGCCGTACTGTCCCACGTCGATGTCGTCCAGTATGTGCTCGGAGACGCCAGCGCCCACTCATTCAACAACAGACCCCTCATATATGACACTTCTTTCGGGCCAGAGCGATTGCAGGAGGTATCCGCCAGATACGGCGTATGCTTCCCCAACGCCCTGCTCCACAAATGGCTGGCAAAGGAAAATGTCGATATGCACGAAGCACGCCAATTCCTGAGCGACCCCACTGGCTGGGCGAGCAACTATCAGCAGCGTTCCGGCGCCATCACGCTTGCAAACGTACCCAATGTCGCCCTTGCCAGCGATGTCGTGGGAGTCTGGGGGGGCAAAGCACCAAACCCCCCCTCCGGGTGATAAGGCGAAAAACCCCCGCGGTCGTGTCGACCGCTTTCCAATAACCGCGCACCCTCTGAAACGTCCATCCCTCATTCTGCTTGCATTCACCGCAGGATTGATTAAAATGGATTTCAGTGATTCCTTTAATGAACTTAATCGCCTTTGGCGGAACTTTTCGCCACAGAGAACAGAGAGCATGAAACACACAAACCAACAGTTACTGCGGCAGATACCTTCGGTTGACACCGTATTGAAAGCCTGCGAGGCCGCCGCTTCCGGCAGGAGATTCCCTCAGAAAATCGTCGTCCAGGCAATCCGCGACTCGATAGAGCAAATCCGCCAACGGATCGTCTCCGGCAAAGCCGAAAAACTCGATCAAGAAGCAATGCAGCACCAGATCATTGCCGACATTGAGCAGCGTGCCGCCGCCGTCATGAACCCGCACTATCGCCGCGTAATCAACGCCGCCGGCATCGTACTCCACACCGGCCTCGGCCGCGCCGTGCTATGCAGCGAAGCCATCGAACAGATTCGCGACGAAATGGGCGGCTACTCGCTCCTGCAGGTCGACCTCGCAGACGGCAAACGCTCCAGGCGCGACCGGCGCATCGAAGACCTGCTCACGGTACTCACCGGCGCAGAAGCCGCCACCGTCGTCAACAACAACGCCGCCGCAACCTCCATCGTACTAAACACCGTCGCCAAGGACCGAGAAGTCATCGTCTCACGCGGCCAGCTCGTCGAAATCGGAGGCTCATTTCGCCTCCCCGACGTCATGGCCTTTAGCGGTGCAAAACTCGTCGAAGTAGGCACAACAAACAAAACCCACCCCAAAGATTACAAAAACGCCATCACCGAAAACACCGCCGCCATCCTCCGCATCCACCCCAGCAACTACAAGATCCAGGGCTTCTCCTCGGAAGTCGGCCTCGAAGAGCTCGTCGAGATCGCCCATTCCAACAACCTGGTAATGATCGACGACGTAGGCGCAGGCTCTTTGATCGATTTTTCAAAATTCGGCTTCGCACCCGAGCCCACTCTCGCCCAGTCAATCGCCGCCGGCGCAGACCTCGTAACCGCAAGCGCCGACAAACTAATCGGCGCCTCTCAGGGCGGAATCATATTAGGCAGAACAGACCTCATAACAGCCGTAAGAAAAAACCAGTTTGCAAGAATAGTACGAGTAGGCAAACTAACCCTGACCGCCCTGGAAGCCACACTAAAACTCTTCCTCGACGAAGCAACCGCCCTCGCCCGGATCCCAACAATAGAGATGCTAATCCGCCCCCCCGAAACGATAGCAAAGCAGGCAAAACGAATAGTAGCCAAGGTGCTAAAAGCCCTCCCAGACGCCCCTATCGCAATCGAATCCGGCTTCTCCCAAACAGGAAGCGGCTCCCTCCCAGCCCAGAACATGCAAACAACACTCGTAGCAATAACCCCAAAAACATCAGCCCAGTCGATGGCAGCCCAACTAAGAAACTACAAAACCCCAATCTTCCCAAGAATACAAAAACAAAAAGTCCTACTCGACCCAAGAACCCTAAGACAAGACGAAGAAAAAACAATAACCCAGGCAATAATAGAAATCCTATCCACCCCGTAAGGTGGGCTCTCAGCCCACCGGAAACTTGCGCGCTCGTAGGGCGCGCTGCTCCATAGCCGCCTCATGGCTTTAACCGCTCAACAGCCTTCGCAAGTGCATTTATGAATGGTTCCAAGTAGCAGGCAGCAAGTACTCGCTCACTCCTTAGCCAACCGCTTTGCACAGCAACTATCCAATACCTTATGATTCCCGAACGGTTCTTCTTGACCGCTATGATTGGGCCTCCGCTCATTCCAGCAATATCAGTCATCGTTCCATTTTCGGCGCAGCGGTTTCCTTCTATCACAGGCACCTTTGCATAAAATCGTCTTTCTCCCGACTGCAGCGCTGAAGGAGGCTTATCAATCCGCTGAATCGGTATCAATGGGCAGCCAATATCTATGCCGACGTTTCCCCCGCTTTCGTCATATTTGTGATCGATGTTTCTGGCTTCAGTGGGGAAACCAAGCAAGAAGTATTTGTCAGCTTCATCAGGGCAATCTTCGTATTCCTTTTCATCAAAAGCTCTTGTGCCACCAGCGAACAAGGCTCTTACATAGAAAGGTTCCAACAGTATTGCACCATAATCGACTCCATCTACACTGCTGTAAATGGGAACTTTCGGGGCACCGTCAAAATCAAATGGCAGGGAGGTGAAATCTTGCTTGTCCTGAAAACTGTCAATGATTCTCGCTTTGACTATTCTTCGTCCTGATTGAATTCTCGTATCAATATTTTTCAAAATGTGTCCTGCGGTGATGAGAAACCATATCTTCTGTACCGATACTACGAATGAGGAAAACAGAATATGGCGGGGATCATAATCCGAACAAGACAGATCATCTCCTTCCAATCCCTTCTTTGCGTCAAGTAATGAAATTGCAACCACATGCTTCATAAATGTCGGCAAAAAGCCTTCTTCTGTAGGTTCGGCCATGATCGCGTATCCTCTATTCTCAACTCTGTGCAGGTTCAAGGCAAACTGTGAATTAAGACATCACACCCATTGCCATGTCGACACCACGATTCCGCAATTGCTATCGTTTCGCTTCCACTTCTTCACCCACCCCTATGGCCAATAAGCGCAGTGGGCACCCAATCATTCCTCAGGACCTTGCACACCCTCCATCTCTACTCTTTTTGACATTATTCCTTTGTCTTCCATCCATTTCCAAAGGGCATCCGGTATAGTATCATCACAGCACTGCGGATCAAATTTCCGATACATTTTCCCTGCAAGGTCGGTGTGCAGTGTTTTGAGCGTGCGGTCTTTCAGGTAGCATACAGGCTTCTCCAGTCCGAGCATGTAGCCGACCTCAAGGGCCACATTCGGATTAAACTCTTCAGTCTCGATACGCTCGAACACGGCGATACCAAAACGACAACCGTATACATACGTCAGAATGTTGAAGAAGAGATCGTCGTGGTACACTTTGTCGTCCGCGCGAAGCGTGATGAATTGAAGTGGATCCAATGCCTTTCTGATTCCAGCTTGAATTTCCTTGTGAGCTTTGGTCTCACCGAACTGCATCATCACAAAGGCAAGTCGTGTCGAATCTGGAAAGTCTCTCTTGAAAGCGGCCAGACTTGCCGTGATCTCGATAGGTGGCCGTCGTTGCATTATATCTTCGAAGGGAGCAAATCCGCTGTCAACAGCGCGTAATCCCTCAGGGGTGATGTAGCAAGAGCGTGAGGATTCGAACTCGTACTCTGTAATGCTGCTGCCAAAACTTGATGACTTGCGTTCGTACCTTGCAAGAGAGAAAATATAGCCCGCGCGTGTTAGTGCTTCGAGCCCAAGCGGGGACACCCCGGCCACCTCCACCCTCTGGTTGTCCGTAGTGATAATCAAGCGCCTACGCGCTCTCTTAAGGACCATGAATTCATCCGGAATCGTGCCCTCACGCACAAGTTTCACCAGTTCCCTCAGGCATTCTTTATGTCGCTCATTCAGTTGATTCTGCATCGATCGCGTCCCCTGTCAATAGAATTACATACAATCCCTCCCAGCCGACTTCATCCCGCCTTAAGAATTCAACCAAGCCAGACACACGACATCCTAACCCCAAAACCCCAATAAGCCAAACAAAAAATAAAACACCCACCCCACTCAACAAAATCAAATAAAGTCCTTGACTCGAACCACCGATGGTAGCACAATGTATATATAATGTGATACCATTAAGGACTTGCTTTATGGTCAAGAAGCTGACAAAACACGGCAACAGTTACGCCCTGATAATCGACAAACCGGTCATGGAGCTGCTCAATATCACCCCCGAAAGCCCCCTGGAAATCTCCACCGACGGCAAGTCGCTGATCATCCGCCCCGCCGCCACCGCCCGCCAGGAGAAATTCGACAACGTTCTGGACCAGATCTGCAAACAATACCACGCCGCCTTCAAAAAACTCGCAGATTAAGCCATGGCCATCGTTTTCCTCACCCCTGCCGACGTCCTCCAAATCCACCAAAGGCTCGTCCCGGAATAATAGGGTGAAAGACGATTCATCGGGATTAGCCCACCATTCCACTGAAGCCAAGAAGAAGACCAAAAAATTCTACTAATAAAGGGACCAGGTCCATTTATTAGTAGATATATCAACTACACTTACCATCACCAATAACCATCATGAAGCCAGCAGTTAATTTTATTTAATATTTGACATACACCAAACTCCATGGTATAATACACTTAACTGGACTCAGAATTTCAAATAGGGGGACTTACAAGCCATGCCCAATCAACAACCATCAGATAGAACGCGCGCCAAAGGCGGGCCTCCCTCTCCTGAATTCTGTCGGAGTTTATCCCGATTCATCGGGAGCGCGCCGGGACTGGCTTCTGGATCCTCCCCAATTATGCAAAACGAACCCAATTTCGTACCGCTGGCGTCTCGCCGGCTTTCCCGCACCCCATTTGCGCAAAACGAACCCAATCCCGCGCACCATTGTCATCCCGAGCGGCGGGCTGCGGAGCGAAGCGCAGCGGCCCAAAGCCGAGGGACCTGCCAAAACACCATCGCCAAAGGCGATTCCAAACAAACAAACCCTGTTCGCAGCAAAAATGCGAAACGAACCCAATATACCCACACGGCCACCCTGCCCCACACCAAAAATACGAGACGAACCCAATTTGCCACCGCCGCGGACCTGTGGAAGACAAAAAACGCAAAACGAACCCAATTTGCCGACCATCAATATACATTCTACAATATACAATATACAATTCCCCAGGGTAACCGCATCTAAATTTTTTGTGATTCAAGAGGTCGCCAGCGACAGTCCGATAACTCCTGTATGAG
>JAGHBX010000525.1 GCA_021160785.1 Planctomycetota bacterium
GATGCCGCCAAGGTTGTGCCGGTGCTGGCCGCCAATAAGGGCCCTTTGACGCGGTATGACATTATGGGCGGCGGCAATATGAAGATCAAAGGTCCCTTGCCGCCGATGATTGCGATTCCCACAACCGCGGGCACGGGAAGCGAAGTGGGGCGATGCTCGGTCATCACTAATGCCGCCGAAGGACGAAAGTTTCTCGTCTGCCATCCGGAGATGATGCCCGCCCGCGCAATACTCGATCCGGAGTTGACTATGGGGCTGCCCGCCATGCTGACCGCAGGTACGGGGATGGACGCACTGACGCACAACATCGAAGCGCTTGTCGTTGACATGTTCCACCCCATGTGCGACGCGATAGCTTTGAAAGGAATTGAACTGATTGCAGGCAATCTCGAAAAAGCGGTCAAGAACCCGACAGACATCGCCGCCCGCGGCAATATGATGGTCGCTGCAATGATGGGATGGGCGCGGTGGCGTTTCAAAAGGATCTGGGCGCCGCCCACTCGCTGGCTCACCCGCTCTCGACCGAATGCAATGTTCAGCATGGGACGGCAAATGCTGTATGTCTTGTGCCGGTTATGAGATTCAACAAGGAGGTCGCCGCTGCACAATATGCAAAGGTTGCCCGGTGTTTCGGCGTCAATACTTCCGGCATGTCCGATCTTGAAGCGGCGGACAAAGCAATTGAAGCGGTCATTAATCTTAACGACAGCATCAAAATACCCGGATCACTGGCCGATGCAGGTGTCAAGGAAGAGCAACTTGAAATGTTAGCAAAGAAAGCCTTCGAAGATCCGTGCCACGGGTCGAATCCACGACCGTGTACTGAACAGGATTTGTTGAAGCTTTACAAGGAAGCATTTGCACGTAAATGAACAAGGGGACCAATGCCATGTCTAACGGTTTTACCGGTACGATTCTGAGAGTAAACCTTACAACGGGTAAGATTGAAAAGCAGCATCCCGCCGAGAGCTTCTATCGCAAGTACATGGGCGGCGGGGCGATTGGAACATATTACCTGCTCAAGGAAACCTCCCCCGATACCGATGCGCTCGCGCCGCAAAACATCCTGACAATTGCACCCGGCGTCACCACCGGCGCGGCGGTCAGCGGAGTCAGCCGCTGCTGTGTGACGGCCCTTTCGCCTGCCACCGGGGCTATCGGCGACAGCCAGACGGGCGGGAGCATCGGTCCAATGATCAAACGGGCAGGTTTCGACGCCATAATCATCACGGGCAGGGCGAAGGAGCTGTCTTATCTTTTGCTCGACGGCGACGATGTTCAAATCAGGGACGCCGGGCATTTACAGGGCAAGGTTGTTCTCGATGTGCATGACATGCTGACCGACGAATTCGGTAAAGAGAAACTGAGCATTATTCAGTGCGGCCCGGCGGGTGAAAAACTGGTCAGATTCGCCTGCCTGATGACCGATCTCAACGACGTTGCCGGAAGGACGGGGATGGGCGCGGTTTTCGGCAGCAAGAACCTGCGGGCGGTGGTCGTCAGAGGTAGTAAACCGGTCAGCTTCGCAAACACGGACGGTCTGAAGGAACTGGCCCGATTGGCGGCCCGGCGTCTTGAGGATGCTGATTTTCCTAATACACTGAAGAAATACGGTACGCCCGGCGTCGTGGGTTTCCAGGCGGAATGCGGCAATCTTGCGACGCATAACTATTCCCGGAGTTTTCACGAAGATTATAAAGAGCTTGACGGCGCGACTTTCGAGCCGAAGATAGGAGCGGGACAGACCACCTGCTTCGGATGTGTCGTTAGCTGTCGAAAGAAGGTCAAGGCCGAGACTCCATATAAGGTGACCGACAGACTGGGCGGGCCTGAGTTCGAGACATTGGGGCTTCTGGGCTCCAACCTCGATATCGTCGATCCGGTCGCCGTCGCCAAGGCCAACGAACTCTGCAACAACTACGGCATCGATACGATTACGATGGGCGGGCTTGCAGGCTACATTTTCGAGTGCATGGAGCGCTGCCTCATCAAGGGCGACGACATGGAAGGCAAGTCGCTCACTTTTGGCGATGTCGAAGGACTGCTCTGGCTGATCGAGCAGGTGGCGAATCGAGAGGGTATCG
Organism: Planctomycetota bacterium; assembly: GCA_021160785.1. GTDB lineage: Bacteria > Planctomycetota > Phycisphaerae > Sedimentisphaerales > Anaerohalosphaeraceae > B28-G16. Next base: position 2,085 of record JAGHBX010000525.1, read on the forward strand.
GCGATGTGTTAGCTGAAGGATTTACCGCCGCCGTCGATAAGTTTGGTCCGGAGACGGCGCCTTATGCAATCTGCGTCAAGAACCAGGGCCTTGCGGTCCACATGCCAACCGTAAAACCCAGCCAGGCGCTTATGTACGCCGTCTGTCCCATAGGACCCGATCACATGTCTTGCGAGCATGACTGGCTGATCGCATCGGATTCCGAAGCTGCAAAGGGCCTGGGTATCATCGAACGAGGCAAAACCGAGTCGACTGATCTCAACAAGGTTCGCATGACGGTCTATTCGCAGTACTACTACAGCCTGCTGGACACCTTAGGGCTGTGCATGTTCTGCTGGGGGCCGGGCAATCTGTTTACCTATCGCGACCTCGAAGACCTGCTGCGATACACGACCGGCTGGGATTGCTCGATGTGGGAACTGATGAAAGTCGGCCAGCGCCGGATCAATATGATGCGACAACTGAATACAAGGAGGGGCTTAACCCGAAAAGACGACAGACTACCGGCAAGACTAAACGACCCTCTGCCGGACGGCCCTGCAAAAGGAAGAAGGGTAGACCCGCAGGCCTTTGCACGAATGCAGGATGAGTATTACGACCTGATGGGCTGGGATAACCAAACCGGAAATCCAACTGATGCAATACTGATGGAACTTGGCCTGGAGTGGACCGTCTAAATTCAGGCTTGCTATCTCAACGAATCGACCAGGGCTTGCAGTTCTTTTTGTACGTCCGGCTCCAAAGGAATCGGTTCGTGTTTGGCTATCAATTTCTTGATTCGTTCCTTGGCCAGGGCGTTAATGTCCTTTGAGCCGGCCTTGACCCAGTCTTCGCGGGAGAGTCTGTTGAAGATTGCCGGCTGGTAGTAATCGGTTCTGAGATATTTGATTGTGGTTTCGTCTGTCATGAAGCTGCCGCCGAAACCCACGCGTTTTATGGCGTCGCCTGCGAGTCTGTCGTCGTCTGCGGGGATGCCTGCCAGGGCCTTTCGCGTGAATCCGATGATTTCTTCATCGATAGCCAACTGGACCGGCGAAAAGGCCATTCCCGCCTGAATATCGCCAAAGCCCGCGATACTTGCAGCGCCGCTGAGCGCGGGAAACAGCGTCTGGAAGGTTCTCTCGATTGCCGATTGCGAATCGACAACGTAAGTATCCGACCATGGGCCGTGGACGTCGACGGGCATATTGAAGATTTCGTTGGCGACCTGAATACAGCCGGCGGTCATCATCGTCGATTCGATCGAGGCGCTGAGTCCCAGAAGTGTCTGCCAGTCCATGGTCATCGCAAGCGGGTGCAGCAACATTGGAGCGCCGGGGTGGGCGGTTTGGCAGAGAACGACGCTCGCAAGGAGTTCGGCGTGCATCAACTGGACCATGCCCGCCAATGTGAAGGGGCCCGTGGCGCCTGCTATCGGCAGATTCGCCATATAAAGCGGAATGTTGTATTCTCCGGCGGTGAGGAAAACATCAACAGTAAGGGCAGGGAATTTCAGCGGACTAAGGGGCGAATCGAAGAGACTGAACACCGGTTTCTTCTTGAAGTTCTCCGCACTTCCGGCGACGGCCTGGCCCATCTTCACCAGCACGTCAAGGTTCTCCTTACTGAACGCCCGAATATTGACGTGCTTGGAGGTGTTGTTGAACAGGGTCTGGAGGACAATCATATCCCTGATTTTCTCCGGTGCGTCATGGGCATACAGCGGCGCGACAACGTCGATACAATCGAGCGCATCGAGAACTCTAAACAGTTCGCTGATATCGCTCAGCAGCATGTTGCGAAACTCGCCGGTGTCGATATCGATGATCTTGTCGACGCCGCCGCCGTTTCTGGTGACGGGAATCTGAGGATTGCATTCGACCGCGACATCATTTTCCGGGTTCCTGGCGCCAAGCGTGAAGCTGCTGATCGTCGAATTCATGCACTTTTCCACAAGGTCGGGCTTTACTTTGACCACCTGTTTGTCGAAATCAACGTCCGCCCCGCTGTCGCGCAACATCTCAAGAGCCCCGCGGTGCTCGGCCATGAAGCCCATATCTCCCAGCAACTCCACGGCATTGGCGTGAATCTTCTTGACCTGTTCGTCGGTGAAGTACCTGGTTCGCAAACCCAAGTCTTTTGAGTTCATGTTGATCAGTCTCCTGTTACCCTTCACAAATTGGTAACTGTCCCTGTTTTTCGGTCACTGTTTTCCCCGCTATATGAGCAGATATACCCGTCTGTGTCAAACATCAAAATGCAATAATCCGAAATAAGGGCAATTGACTTTTTCGTGCAGAGCAGTTATGGTCGCCGATACAGGTTTCTAAAGCCGGAAAAATGGAATGGAACAGAGCTTTTTCGTATTTAACCGGGTCGATGTCACCGTCGGTCCGGAGGAGGTGTTGAAACAATCAGGATATCCGCGCGCCGACAGTGCCGGCGCCGGGTTTCGTAAGCGTGTCGAAGTCGAATTGACAGAGGTATTGCGGCTGATCGAACCCAAAGGCGCATACCTGCTTGTCGACGGGGCACGCCGGATGGGGCTGGAATTGTTTGCCGGCGCCGAGAAAGTGGTCTTAGCTCTGGCGACTATTGGGCCGGCGATTGAAACGCGGGCCCGAACCCTTGTAAAAGACCAACAGGGGGCGGGCGCACTGATTGTCGATGCTGTGGGAACTATAGCCGCCGAGAAGACGGCGGATTTCATAGAAGACAGGATTCGTGAGCATTTCACACTCGCGGTGTCCAAAGGGCTGAACACATGGCGAGTGGTAAAATCTGTCGTTTGCCCAGAAAAATTTATTGAATTATGTCATAACACATTGCATTTTTTCCATGGCATGTTCCTTTCTTTTCTGTTGGTTGTATTTTCTTTTTTGTCTGACCTGGCTGGCTCGCTTATACGCGGTATCCGGGTTGGTTGTCGCCTTAAA
>JAGHBX010000624.1 GCA_021160785.1 Planctomycetota bacterium
ATATGGGTCTGGGTGTGGGCTGTCGAGAGGAAGTTTGCTTCGAATTGGGATGGGGGGAGGTAGATGCCGGCGTTTAGCATTTGCCTGAAATATGAAGCGTATTTCTTTGTGTCGGATTTTGTTGCGCTGTTGTAGTCGGTTATTGGGCCGGGGTTGAAGAAGAGGGTGAACATTGAGCCGATCTGGTTGATTGTGTGCTCGACGCCCTTTTCGTTTAATATCTCGCTGATCTGTGCGCACATGGCGATTGTTGTTTTCTCCAGGCGACGATAGGGGTTGGTGGTCTTTAGCTGCTTGAGTGTTGCGATGCCTGCGGCTACGCAGACGGGGTTGCCTGAGAGCGTGCCTGCCTGATAGACGGCGCCTTCGGGGGAAAGGTGCTTCATGATCGATGCCTTGCCGCCGATTGCGCCAATCGGGAAGCCGCCGCCGATTATCTTGCCTAACGTTGTGATGTCGGCCTTGATGCCTAACAGCTTCTGCACGCCGCCCCAGGCGACGCGAAAGCCGCTGATGACCTCATCGAAGATGAGCAGGCTCTTGTTTTTGTTGCAGAGCGTGCGCAGGCCTTTGAGGAAAGACTTTTTCGCGGGCACAACGCCCATGTTGCCGGCGACCGGTTCGATGATGACGGCCGCGATTGCATCGCCGTACTTGTCGAAGAGCTTTTCGACGGCTTCGAGGTTGTTGTACGGTGCGAGCAGGGTATGCTTTGCGAAATCCCTCGGTACGCCCAGGCTTGACGGGGCGCCTAATGTTGTCAGGCCGGAACCGGCCTGGACGAGCATGTGGTCGACGTGGCCGTGATAACAGCCGGCGAACTTGATGACCTTGTCGCGACCGGTCGCACCGCGGGCGAGTCGAATCGCTGTCATGACCGCCTCGGTGCCGGAGCTGACCAGGCGCACCTTGTCTATGGATTCGACGGCGGCGACGATCATCTCGGCTAACGTTGTCTCTAACGCCGTGGGTATGCCGTAGCTGGTGCCTTTGGCCATCACCTTTTTGACCTCATCGAGCACCGCCTTGTTGGCATGGCCGAGGATCATCGGGCCCCACGAGAGGCAATAATCGATATATCTGTTGTCGTCGGCGTCCTGGAGGATTACGCCTTTGGCCTTTTCGATGAAAATCGGCTTGGCGCCGACCGACTTGAACGCCCGAACGGGGCTGTTGACGCCGCCGGGGATAACCTTGTTAGCCTGCCTGAATAAACGCTCATTCCTGCGTGTTTTCATTTCTGATCCTCGAAAAGCAATTGTCCTGTCAACTTTCGCCGGCTACGGCATGCGCAAACTCATGCGTACCGGCGCCGGAGTGTGGATTATTGTGAATTTCACCGCAAAAGTCAAGTGTTGCCTCCGGCTGTCACGCTCAAATGAACACCCGCCAAACTTCGTTTGACGGTGGCGCCCTGTATCGGAGGCCCGAAAAAAGAGACCCGGTACATTCTTTCGTCTTTATGAGGCCTGTTTTTGTCCTTGTGTGATCAGGCTCAGTACGAGTCTCTCGACGGCGTGGGCCTTGTCGAGGGGTATCTGTCTTGCCGTTGCGGGCAGGTGGGAATAGCTTCTGCGAAGGCGGTCCAGCACCTGGGGTGTGGCTGTGTCGTTGATAACGTCAATTCGCTCCATGATCGCACAAAGGCTGTTCAGGACCAGGTCCACGGTGTCGTTAAACTCCGGTTTGAAGGCGAGATAGCCGTTTTCGGCACCGCTTTCTTGTTCGGCTGACTGCGTCGCTTCGTGGGCTGCGGCGATAATGACGGGCGCCGTATCGCCGTCGCCGTAGATGGAGCTGAATCTCCAGAAGAGCGTTCTGTCGCCTGTATCGGCTTTTAGCACCGTTGCGACATCGTCAAACGGCCGACCATTTGCAATCTTCTGCATTTCTGCACGTACGCCGGATCTGTCCTCGGGCGCAATACACGTCTCAAGGAAACTCTCGCCGACTACATCGGTCCTGTTGCAGGCCCACAGACGCTCGGCGGCGGCGTTGAATTCGAGTATCCGTCCGGCGGGAGTGGTGCAGATCATGGCATTCGGGGCGTTGTGGACGATCGATTTGAAGGTCTTGCAGGTTTGCTTTAGCGCCCCCATCGCCCTGCCGTTTGAAATCGCACGGTTAAGTCGCTCGGCAAGCCCCGCGGCCTGGCTGCCGTCGGCAGTGGCAGTCAGCATGATCACGGGCGCATCGCCGCTCAGTGCGCGTAGCTTGTCCATGCTGTCGGCTGGCGGTGCTCCGTCGGCAGAAGCCGGATTCAGCAGGATGGCGTCGAATCGTTTGTTTGTCAGATGCTCCACCGCGATGGTCGCGTCGGAGGCGATTTCGACATTGAAGTTGAATTGGCAATCCGATTTCGATAATATCCGCTCAATAAGATGCCGGGACGCGACATCGTCATCGACTAAAAGAATGCTCGCTGGCATGGCGTCCATGTGTTTCTCCTTAACAAGCTCTGAAATGTCAATCCCAAACCCATAGGGTGTAAATTTGCGAAATACACCCCGGTTGGGGCTTTCGGCTCGTCATTTTATCGGTACTTGCAATACGAATTACTTAAGAAAAAAGTGTTTTCCTCTATTCGGCGGGGGCGTTTTTGAGGCTGTTAGAGCGGTTTTGCCCCAATCCGCCAAAAAAAATATATTGCCTGCCGAGTCCTGCCATCGACGACAAAATCTCACTCACTAATACTGATAAGGCCGTATTCGAGCCCTGCCCCGACCGCCCGATGGACCGCCAAACCCCGTCTGCGGAAAAAACACTGTTCGCCTCTTGGAAAATCCTCCTGCGGCGACGAATCTCTCCTTATATATAGATAACCCACGGCGAGTGATATGCGTTTTGGAGGCAAAAACCGGGTTGCCGGGCGAAATCATCCGGTTCCGGCGGCATTTCGGCTGGTGAAAAGGTACGTCCGGAAGCCCGGAT
>JAGHBX010000517.1 GCA_021160785.1 Planctomycetota bacterium
CGAGTTGACAGTGTTAATCTTGATATAACAACAGTGAATATGACTGAAGTGGCAAATCAGATTGTTGATTTCATGCGGTATCAGATAAAAACCAACGAAGTATCCGTCGCCGTTGACAACCTTCCGAACTGCCTCGGCGACGAAGACCAGATCAATCAGGTTTTCAGTAATATCTTGAGCAACGCTCTTAAATACAGGAGTTCAGATAGAAAAGGTTCAATTCATATTTCCGGCTGTGTTCAGCAAGGGATGTCTGTCTATTCCATAGAAGACAATGGTGTTGGCATCGCCCCGGAATACCAAGAAAGGGTATTCGAAGTTTTTCGGCGCATAAATCCTGCGGAATCCGAATCGGGTGAGGGCCTGGGTCTCGCGATTGTAAGGCGGATACTGGATCGTCACGATGGCAAAATATGGCTGAAATCGCAGGTCGGAAAGGGAACCACATTTTTCGTAGCTTTGCCCAGTGCGTCAAATAATCTGTCGCGGAAATAGAAGGGAAGGCGCGGTGTTCATGGTCAGCTCAAGAACCTGCGAAATATCTTCACACAGGCGTCCCACCTTCAACTCTCGCTTTCCAAACTTTCTCGTACCCAGCAAAATACACGTATCTTTCGTGATCAGATGAGGCTCTTGTCCCTTCTCAATGTGTGGGTCATAAACCGGCACAAGCTTCCCATTCAGTCGGATGACGCCGCGAATTGACGGTGGTGCATTCTCAAGAGCTTCCAGTTGCATACAACCGCATATTTCAAGTTGAATGTGATGCCCTTTTCTGTGCGTGCCAAAGGTCGTAATGTGCCCTCTGTCATAAAGATCAAACTCTGATCGGCTCGATTCGGCGTCGAGGCGGGCAGTATTTCTGCTTATCATGATCACATTTCCTCTTTTATTCCCAAATAAAGCTCTTCATGCACAGCAGTCCTATGACGTCCACCACCCTAAACGAAAGAATATAGTGATTCGTTCCATGAAAAATACTTCATGGTCGATTTTGCAAAACTCTTAATATAATTTGTGGACAACGATGGTTTGGGGGTTTAGGATATGGGTATGGAAATTTATCCGTATAAGTTCAGGCCGATCTTTAAGGAGCGTATCTGGGGCGGGCGCAAACTCGCTGCGGCGTTCGACAAGCAGTTGCCGCCCGATCTGAAAATCGGCGAAAGCTGGGAGTTGGCGGACCTTCCCCAGGATAAGAGCGAGATTGTCAACGGGCCTTGCGCAGGGATGACGATTGACGAGGTCATCGGCAAACATGGCATTCATGTTACGGGCAAGACGGACTATGAACCCCCGTTTCCTCTGCTGATAAAGATCCTCGACGCCAATGACATCCTCAGCGTCCAGGTGCATCCCGACGCAGAAACCTGCACGCGGGCCGGCAAGGGCGATCCCAAGACCGAGTGCTGGTATATCATCGCCGTCGAACCGGGCACCGTCATCTACAAGGGCCTCAAACCCGGCACAACAAGAGAGCAGTTTGCTCGCGCGATTGCCGAAGGCGCTTGCGCCGACTATCTGCAGAAAGTCCAGGTCAATGTCGGCGAGTGTCATTTTCTGCCTTCGGGCACCTGTCATGCCATCGGGCCTGGCCTGCTCATCGCCGAGATTCAGCAGCCGTCGGATACAACTTACCGCGTCTTCGACTGGAACCGCATCGATCCCAAGACGCAACAAGGCAGACAGCTTCATGTAGAAGACGCCCTGGAGAGCATCCATTTTGATACCTTCAGCGACAATCTCTCGGTCAACACCGTCGGTCGTCTCGTCGATGCCGACGAATTCAAGGTTGACAAGGCCCATCAGTTGGCCGGCTGCGAGGTCCTGCTCTCGCCGGGCGTGATGAAGGTTCTGATAATGCTCACCGGTTCGGGCCGAATCACGGCCGAAGAAGGTATCGAAACTGACTTTGTACGCGGCGATACCCTGCTGGTCCCGGCCGCTTTCGAGGGGGTCATGACCTTCACGGAGAACGCCGAATACCTCATCGCTACCCCCTGAATGACTCAAATTCCACTTTTTTTGCCGGTTTTTTCCGGATGACGGCCTATTCGTTGACATCGCTTATGCCGATACCTACAATAAGCGACTCAGAAAGTGTAAACAAAACAGGTTTCTGAAAAGGTAATTATGACGGATTTGAAAAAGAAAATAAAAGACAGAAAAGCTGTCGTTGGGATATTAGGCCTTGGCTATGTGGGGCTTCCGTTGGCGCGGGAGTTCGCCTCGGCCGGCCTGAAGGTGTTAGGCTTTGACATTGACCGGAAAAAGGTCGACAAGCTCAATTCGGGCCGGAGTATCATCAAGCACATCCCCCATAAGCAGGTCAAGGAGATGGTTACGAGCAAGCGGTTCAGTGCGACGACGAAAATGTCCCGCATGAAGAGCGCCGATGCGATCCTGATTTGCGTACCCACGCCTCTGACAAAGAACCGTGAACCCGATATGCAGTACGTGGAGAACAGTTGTCGCACGATCGCCCGGTATCTGCAAAAGGGACAGCTTGTCGTTCTCGAGAGCACCACCTATCCCGGCACAACGCGCGAACTGATGAAACCGATCCTTGAAGAGTCAGGACTAAAGGCCGGCAGGGATTTTTACCTCGCCTATTCTCCCGAACGTGAAGATCCGGGCAACAAGAACTTCAGCACTAAAACTATCCCAAAGGTCATTGGCGGGCTGACGCCCAGATGTCTTGCTGTAGGCGAGGCGTTGTACCAAACGGCGATCGTTACAACCGTGCCCGTTTCGACTGTCGAAGCCGCCGAAGCCACGAAGATCATCGAAAACGTCTACCGCTGCATCAATATCGCGATGGTCAACGAACTGAAGATGGTTTTCGACCGGATGGGGATCGATATATGGGAAGTCATCGGCGCAGCGGCCACCAAGCCGTTCGGATTCAATGCGTTCTATCCGGGACCGGGTCTGGGCGGGCATTGTATACCTATCGACCCGTTCTACCTGGCGTGGAAGGCAAGGCAATACGGAATGCCCACACGGTTTATCGAGTTGGCCGGTCAGATCAATACCGATATGCCTCATTATGTGATAATGGGCACCATGGATGCGCTTAATGAGCGGAAGAAAAGCCTCAAGGGCTCGAAGGTTCTCGTATTAGGCCTGGCCTACAAGAAGGATATCGACGACCTGCGCGAGTCTCCGTCCATCGAGTTGATCGAACTGCTAAAGGCCAAGGGAGCAAAGGTTGACTATAACGATCCCTACATAAGCAAGACACACAAACAACGCGAGCATGATTTGCGCATGAAGAGCAGGCCCCTCGACGCAAAGATGCTTGCATCCTACGACGTCGTGCTGATATCCACAGATCACAGTGATTACGATTATGACTGGATTGTCAAAAACGCACAGCTTGTGGTCGATACGCGGAATGCAACAGCAGGCGTCAAGGGTAATCGAGCTAAAATCGTAAAAGCCTGAGAACAAACGACATTGACAGGGAGAACAACGTGCTTAAAGTCAGTGAAAACCCGCCGCAGGTTTGGCCCGAAGCCGAATCGATAGCCGAATTCAAGGGAACATGGTGGGTCGCCCACACAAAGAGCCGCAACGAAAAATCGCTTGCCTGGCAGATGCACAATAAGTCCATCAGCTATTTCCTCCCGATGCACTGGAAAGTCTCAAAAAAGAGGGGCAGGACGTTTCGGTCGCTTCTTCCGCTTTTTGCCGGCTATATCTTTTTCTGCGGCGAGGAAAATGACCGCTTAGAGGTATTAAAAACCAATCGCGTCGCTAACATTATCCTTGTCAATGACCAGCAGGGGCTCGTCGCGGACCTTCGCCCCATCGAAAGATTGATCCGCCAGGGCGCCGATCTTCGCCCTCACAAGTATATCAAGGCCGGCGAAAAGTGTCGCGTCATCGCGGGCGCTCTAATGGGCGCCGAGGGCATCGTCAGCCGCTCGTCAAAGCGGACGCGTCTGGTTTTGCAGATCGACATGCTCGGCCAGGCGACAAGCGTCGAGGTGGAAACCGACTTCGTTGAAGTGATTGATTAGGCGCAGAAGATGATTCACATGGAGGTGCGATAAGCTGTGAGCGACCAAACGAAGGCAGGTATTGTCTGCGGCGTACTGCTGATCAGCGCGATCATGAGCGGCTGGGTGCTGCCGTCGAAGGCGCTGTTTTTTGCAAAGTCGACAATGATGCGGCGGTGTCTCAGTAGTCGAGGCGTCTTCTACGGTTTGCCAGGACCATCGAGCGATTTGTGACTTTTCGGCAGAACGCGACTTTGTCGGCGTCGAAGTCGTCGCCGAAATATGCATTGAAAAAGACATCCCTGAGATCCTGATCGAAATACTTCGAGATCATGCTGAAATCGAATGCGCCGAGGTTGCGTATTCTCCAGCGATTGCCGCGGGCATTTGCGCTCATGCGGTGCAGATCGATTACGGCAAAATCACACTTGTCGTCTTTGGATTCCATGAATATGTGCCAGACATACAAATCGGGCATGCTGATTCGGGCGTCATGTATCTTTCGCACGAATCGGCCGAGCGATGCCGTCAGTTCTTCTTTCTTGTCGGCGCCCAGGGTGCTCCAGTTGTCGCGGATAAAATCCGTCAGGCAGCAGCCGGGTAATTTTTCGGTTATAAAAAAAGAATTTTTCTCCAGGCCCATACGGGTTTCTTCGCCGCAGCAGACGGGTTTGTAGGTTGGGATGCCGTTTTGGAGCAGGGTATTTGCGTTTTGCCATTCACAGGCGGCCTGTGAGCAGAAACGGCCGAAATTGCGGAATGTAAAGAGCATGTCCTTATAATGCGGGCTGAAGAACCGCTTCATGAAGAAGTGCCTTTGCCGGTCGTCGGCGTCGAGACTGAAGGCGACGACATCCCGCTTTCGATTTTTGTTTATTGTAACACCGCCGGAGTAGTTGAAGAGGTCCTCAAACGATTTGAGTCCCGCTTTTTCAAAGATGGGCGATGAGTCTTTGGCGAATTGAACTGTGCGCATGTCACTCTCTGTTATTGTACTGGTCTCGCAGGAACTGCATTTCCGGGTCGCTTGGCTGGTCGCCTCTGATTCTCTTAACGGCCTGGGCGGCTTGCTCAAGAGTGTACCCCTTTTGTTTGATGAGCCAGACGGCGGCGAGTGTTGAGACACGCGTGCGCCCGCTGTTGCCGTGAATCAGGACGGGCAGATTCTCGCCCTTTGCCATGATTTCAAGAAACTTCTTCTGCGTTGGCTCATCGGGAATCCGGCACTTGCGGTCTATGCATTCCATGGGAAGTTCAACGTAATTGACGCCGTTTTCCCTCACCCACATTATCTCTTCATTGTACCAGTTTTCTTCCCTGTCCTCGGTGGGGACACGTATGTTGACAATCGTGCCGATATGATATTTGTAGAGCAGGCGTGTGTAGTCCATTCGGCGCGGCTGGCCGCTGGTATACAGCACGCCCGGCACAACGCACCTGAAATGCTTGATGTGAAAATGGCGCACGCCTGCGACCACTGCGGCTGTTACAACCGCTGCGATGATTATTGTGTAAAGATGCTGCTTGTTCTTATGCATCATCGTTGGCTCCTGTTTGCCGGTCGCGGCGATAGACTTTTCGCACCGCGTATATCTTTCTTTGCGTCGCTTCGAAATAGACCCTGCTTATAAGTTCGCCTATCAGGCCGGTCGAGACGAAGCCGAAGCCGATAAGGATCAGCAGGCCGGTCAACATTGCAAGCGGTCCGTGCAAACCGAGTATGGGGACCTTATAGTACAGCTTGTCAAACAGCAAATAGCATCCCAAGGCGCACGACACCACAAAACAGTAGAGCGCCGCCTTGCCGAAAAAGTGCAAAGGCCTTGTGGCGTAACCCAACAGGAATCTTAAGGTGACCAGGTCGAGTGCGACGCGGAATGTTCGTCCGATGCCGTAGTTGCTTGTGCCGTGCGGTCTTTCGATGTTCTTGATTGGAAGCTCGGCTATTCGCACGCCGTCGCGCGACAGGAGGGCTGGTATGAACCTGTGCATCTCGCCGTAGAGATTCAGGTCTTCTATGACCTCGCACCTGTAGGCCTTGAAGGTCGTTCCTAAATCGTGTATGTCGACGCCGCGAGCATGATCGAAACCGGCGGCTAAGGCGGGTGTCTGGCCGAAATTGCGCCTCAGTTCGACGAGCACGAGTTCGTAGCTGAGGCCGATCTGGCTCATTACTTTTGTGAGTCGGTCGTAAAGCTCATCAACCACCTCCGCTTCATTGTAGAGGGGGACGACAATCGAGCAATCCACCGGGCCTTCCTGGGCGGTGTTACAACTTTCCATAATGGGTCAATTCAATATCTGTGTCCTGAATTATTTTTTGCGTCCGGTCGCTGCACATGGCCTCGAGTTCGACGAGGCGATGGGCGATGAGCCTGGTCTTTGTCGGGTCCAGCCCTTCGGCATAGCCGGGATGTGTCATGACCTCGGCTGGGCCATGGGGCATGTTCCCGGCGAGCATGGACCAGAATTCGCCGTCTATTCTACCAGTATGGGCCAGACCGAACAAGCATTGGTTTTTGATAAAGGTCGCGTCAATGCGCCGGCAGATATTTGCCATGGTCCGGACGGTGCGGGCGCGTTTTCTATCGCTTTTATCTGTGGCCGGCGCCGCGTTGGCGGTCCACGGTGGCTCCCAGGGCCATCGCACGGCCGGGATGTCAAAACGACGCGCCAAGCGACAGAC
>JAGHBX010000184.1 GCA_021160785.1 Planctomycetota bacterium
CGCTGCTAACGCTCGTTATTGCCGCGAGCCCGATCAAAACGATCCTCTCAAAGCCCGATCCCGAAACGCTCAACAATGTTCTCGCCCAAACGGGCAAACTGCTGCTAATCTACAGCATCCTGTTTTCGGCGGGCTGGCTCTTATGAATATCGTCGACATAAACATAAAAAGATACGAACTGCCCCTGATAAAGCCACTGGTAATAAAAAACCATACAATAAACGCTCGTTTGGGTGTTATAATAACGATTACCGACGAAAATGGCCTGACCGGTTACGGCGAAGCCGCTCCGCTGCCGGGCCTGCATAAGGAAACTCTGGAAGATGCAATGTCTCAGCTTCAACAAATAAGGCCGCCGGTCATTTCACTTGATTACCTGGACTCAATATGTCCCTCTGCAAAAACAGCCATGGAAATGGCAATGTTCGACCTGCGTTTGCAGTCTCAAAAAGCATTTGACAAATTTCGTAATCTCACCCTGCCCGTCAACGGCCTCGTCATGGCGCAGGACACCGACCTCTTCGATGCCGTAGAAGCACTCATCGCAGAAGGCTACATATCCATAAAAATCAAAGTTGCCCGCCAACCGCTTGCAAAAGACATCGAAACAATACAGCGATTAAAGGAGCTAATCGGTGCCAGGGCGACTATACGCCTCGACGCCAACCGGTTGTGGACACTCGATGAGTCGCTCGAATTCTGCAATCAGGTAGCCGGCGACCAAATCGAGTACATCGAAGAACCTCTTGCGGATATAAGCCAATACCCGTTTTTTTTCGATAGCACCGATATGCCCGTCGCCTTCGATGAAACGCTCGTCGAAAAGGGCGTAGAAGAACTCGACTGCATGGACAAAGTAAAAGCCTTCATACTAAAACCATCGCTCCTGGGCGGTCTGAGTTTGACAGGCCAGTTTATAGCCCTTGCTTTTGAAAACGATATAATGCCCGTGATAAGCTGCACATTCGGCAGCGACCTGTCGTTGAGGTCATTCGCCTTGTTTGCTGCAATGTTTGGCGTTACAGATATCCCACTCGGCCTGGATACAATGAAGTGGTTCAAACATCACTTGCTGACAGAAGGATTCAAAGTCGAATCAGGCCGCATAGAAATCGCCGCCCTTGCCAATCGCCCCGTATTCAATGAACAATTCCTTTGCGATCTGAGTTAACTCATGCTGCAGGAAATACAAAAAACAGCCGACAAACTAAGAGCAGATGGCGTCCACCCCGGCGACAGGGTGGCAATAATCCCCGAACCCACCGGTGAATTTGTCATACTAACCTTCGCCTGCTGGAAAATCGGCGCAGTAATAGCACCAATAAGCACCCGCTACCCTCCGGAAAAAGTCAACTCTACCCTGAAAACCATCAACTGCAAAAAAGTATTTACCGGCGACGAGCTATCGTTGAGCACTCCCCAGACTACACCGATCACCCTCGACCAACTCGACCTGGACCTAAATGCCGACGCGAGCATCATCTTCACTTCCGGAAGTTCCGGCGAGCCCAAGGGCGTGCTCCACACCATTGCCAATCACTATTACAACGCATTAGGCTCGCACGAGAACATTCCATTCGGACACGGCCACGCCTGGCTTGCATCGCTTCCGATGTATCATGTAAGCGGCTTTTCGCTGATCATGCGGGCGCTTATTGCAGGCGGCATGATCGTCTTTCCTCAGCCCGAAGATTCCCTCGCCGACGCGATCATGCACCCTGCCGTTACGCACCTGTCGGTAGTGCCCACCCAACTTAAGCGGCTGCTCGAAAAATCGCCATGCGTCGAAAGATTAAGAAAACTAAACGCCATCCTCGTCGGAGGCTCGGCCATCCCGCCGGGCCTGATCGAAAGAGCTATTCTCGCAGGCCTGCCGGTTTGCACGACCTACGGCTCGACGGAGGCCGCTTCGCAGATTGCAACGGGCAAACCCGGCATAAAGGGCGACGTGAAGGTGCTGACTCATCGCCAAGTGAAAATCGCCCCCGACGGCGAAATCCTCGTCAAAGGCAAAACCCTTTTCAGAGGCTACGTAAACGGCGAGTCTGCCGCAGACAGTCAGGGCTTTTTCCACACAGGCGACACAGGCTCTCTGGACGATGACGGCAACGTGTGCATCACCGGCAGAAAGGATCTCATGTTCATCTGTGGCGGAGAAAACATCCACCCCGAAGAAATCGAGCGAGCCCTGAAAGACATCGACCAAATAGAACAAGCAGTTGTCGTACCGGTAGACGACCCCGAATTTGGAAAACGCGCCGCAGCCTTCATAAAAACAAAAGACAACCAACCCCTCGACTGCGAACAAATCATAACCACCCTCCGAAAAACCCTCGAACCCTTCAAAATCCCAAAAGAGTTTTCCCCTTGGCCGGAATCAGTGCCACCGTCTCTCAAAGCACAAAGAAAGAACCTGATAAGAATCGCAGGAAGTCGAAGCGGTTTTGGTGGGGCAAACCCCATTCTACATTAACCGAACGTTCCTGCAAAACCTCACATTTTTCGCAACACTTTTTCAAATTTCTCAGGGATCCTGATCGGACGGCTGGTGCTCTTGTCTATTACTGCGTGGATTGTTGTGATCTCGGTGGTGATTTTGCCTTGCTGGTTGGTGAATTTGTAGGCCAATTCGTAGGAGCTTTTGCCTGTTCGGGCCAGTTGCATTTCTATTGTGATCCTGTCGGACATGCGCATGGCGGCCTTCAGGTCGGCCTTGGCGTGGACTATGGGGGCGATGTAGTCGCCTTCGTCGATCATTGAGGCCAGGGACATTTGGTGCTCTTCGAGAAATGACTCATAGCACTCATGGGCCAGGACAAAGACCTTGGCGTAGAAAACCAGCCCCGCCGCGTCTGTGTGGTGCAGCCGGATTACTGTCTCGTATTTGTACATGTTTTTACTCGCTTATAGACCATAAAATCGAAAGGTAAAACGCCGTACGCATCGAATAAACCGCCCATAGAATAGCCGAATTATGCCCGGGTCTCAAAGGAATTCTGCCCCCGAACTGCAATAAAAAAACGGCTTTTTGGGGGTCGTAGGGCGGTGTGTAAAAATATTCTGACACTTTTGTTAAGAAATTTTCACAAAATGAAATAAACCGCCTGCCTGTTGGCGTCTCTACTGGTAGTTCGTCAATCGTAACTATTTTCGAAAGGAGCTGAAAATGAACACGAAAAACTATCTCATCGCATGGATCGCCGTAATTGGGCTCGTTCTTGCAGCGCCCACTCAGGCAAAACCCGTTCCAGGCAGAGGCCCAGGCAGCATCGGCGGGCGCCCGAGCAGCGTCAGCAGAGGCCACAGCAGCATCGGCAGTCGCTACGGCAGTCACTACGGCAGTATCGGCAGAAGCCACGGCAGTATCGGCGGAAGCCACATAAGCATCGGCAGCCGTCACAGCGGCATCAGTTTCCGCCTTGGCTTCGGAGGTTCGGGACTCTACTACAGGACCAGCATCATCCCGCGTCTGGGCCATATTTACCGTCGCCCCGTTATCCTGCCGCCAAGGCCAACAGTCGTCGTACCTCGCCCGGTAGTCGTACAGGACCCGACCGTCACCGTATGGATCAGCAACGCCAACGGCTCACAGAGCCCCGTCGTCCTCACTCAGGACGGCCCATGGTATATCGGCCCGAGGGGCGAACGCTATTTCGGTATGCCCACCGCCGAGCAACTGCGAGCCGCCTACGGCCTTAACTACAACACTGTTGCCATCGAGTCGGCCGACGTGGTCGTCTACATCACCGCCGCAAACGGTGCACGCATTCCTGTAAAACTCATCGCCACCGCCGACGGCTACATCGGCCCTAAAGGCGAACTCTACATCGAAATGCCGACAGAACAACAACTCAGAATGATCTACGGCAAATAGGGCCTGCCTCCTTAGCCGGTCCCAACGTGTCAATCCAGCCAATTGACACCGGGGCCGGCTTTGGCTATTACACCGCCAGTGAATCACCGGACAATTCACTACGGAAATCACGATCAACCAACCAGC
>JAGHBX010000024.1 GCA_021160785.1 Planctomycetota bacterium
GCGGTATAATGCACTCGTTCATTTAAATAACACATTCAAAAAAGGACGAAAGGAGTCGTTTCAAGTGAAAAAGAAAATAGCAAAAAAACTGAGACAACGCAAGCGAAAAATCCTGAATCGCCTCAGCAAAAGATCGCTGCCGGAGCATCACGGGCCGATGTTTAATCCGGGCAATATTCATTATGAAATGGCTGATCGTGCTCGCGGGATAACCTACGGCGGTATCGGGGCAATGCAGTTGCTGGTCAAAAATATCGGGCTGGACAGGGTCCTCGACAGCAACCTGCGAATCTTCAAGATACGCAATCCTTATTTTGAGTCTGACCACATTCTTAACATTGCTTATAACATTCTATGCAACGGTGAGTGCCTTGAAGACATAGAGCGGCTGCGAAACGATGAGGTGTATCTTAACGCAGTTGGTGCTGATAGGATACCTGATCCGACAACCGCAGGTGATTTCTGCCGTCGTTTCTCTGCTGAACATGTTGAGATACTACAGGATGTCATCAATGAAGTTCGCCTGAAAGTCTGGAAACAACAGGATCCGGAATTCTTCGATGAGGCAATCATCGATGCTGACGGCACCATTGCCAAGACCACCGGCGAATGCAAAGAAGGGATGGACTTGTCTTACAAAGGCATCTGGGGATATCATCCCTTGCTTGTTTCATTATCTAACACGGGTGAACCCTTATATCTTTCCAATCGCAGCGGTAACAGCACCAGCAGTAAAAACGCGTCACACTATCTTGACAAGGCCGCAAAGTTATGCCGAACAGCAGGGTTTAAGAAAATTCGGTTTCGGGGTGATACGGATTTCAGTCAGACCAAGTTCTTAGACGGTTGGGATGAAGATGGTATTACTTTTGTATTCGGCATCAACGCTATGCCTAATTTAGTGAAGATAGCCGATAACCTGCCGGAAACGGCCTATACAGACCTTATTCGCCAAGCCAAATATACGGTCAAAACAAAAACTCGCAGCAAACCAGCCAATGTAAAAGAACGGATTGTTAAACAGCGAGGTTACAAAAACATTCGATTGCAATCAGAACATACAGCGGAGTTTGAGTATCGCCCCGTCAAATGTCGCAAGTCCTGTCGGATAGTAGTTCTGAGGAAGAACCTGTCTGTGGAAAGAGGCGAGAAAGTTCTGTTTGATGACATTCGTTACTTTTTCTATATCACCAATGATCGCAAAGCTTCGAGAGCGGCAATCGTTGGCGATGCAAACAATCGTTGCAATCAGGAGAATTTAATCGAGCAGTTAAAAAACGGTGTTCGAGCCATGACTATGCCGGTTGATAATCTGGTCAGTAACTGGGCCTATATGGTAATGGCCTCATTGGCATGGAACCTGAAAGCGTGGTACGCCTTGTTGCTGCCGACTAAAGGCCGGTGGCATAAAAAACACAAGCAAGAGAAAAGAAAAGTATTGCGGATGGAGTTCAAGAAATTCCGCAATTTCTTTATCATGCTGCCGTGCCAGATTGTCAAAACCAGCCGCAGGCTTGTGTATAGATTGTTAGGCTGGAACGAGTATTTTGATATATTTTTCCGGGCGGTTGATGCCTTTCGATGTTTGCTTCGCTGTTGAAGAGCGATTGGATAATGTCGGGATACGGACGTCCCGATTCGTGTTGGCTTTTTGGGTGTGCTAAAAGCTGGTAAAATTATGATGGAGCTAAAATCTGGAACAAAAAACTTAAGCCGTTCGCGGCTGACAGCGACCTGCTGCGCCGAAAAAATCGGCCCGCCGACACCCGACAAAACAATCAAGGTACGCTTGTTTAAGGACTATTTTTGCCATCCTGATTAAGTGACATCGCTAAATCGGCGACTCTACGACCAATATCCCTTGCTGTTTCAATCCCTATTTCATCACATGTGACACCTTTGCGTTCATCACTTACTAAGGCTGCGCCAAAATGTGCAGCCTTGGTGCCACCACCGACGCAAACCATGTCATGGCAGAGCATTGCGGCCTGCACTGCCTGTATAGTAAGTTCCTGTCCGCCATTTCGCACACCACCCACAGCCAAAACACCTCCGACCTTGTTGCGCAAAAGAGAGCCATTGCGCGCCAACACAACCGTTCTATCCAGAAAAGCCTTACACTGCGATGTCATCATTCCCAAATAAACGGGAGTGGCTATTATAATCCCTGCAACATCTTCATTGCTGAGAACAGGAATCAATGAATTAAAATCATCATCCTGTTTGCATTTGAGCTGGTTTCTGCAGTAACCACAACCCACACACCCACGGATATATAGATCAGCCATTTCAATAATGTCGGTTTCGATGCCACCTGCTTTGTTACGAACCGCTTTGAGGCAAATTTCCAGGCTTTCTTGTGTTGTCCGGCCTTTACGCGGGCTACAGTTTATGCCTATGATCTTCATTTTGTTCCTTCCGTTTGTGCGTGATTGTTTTGTAATACTGCATATTGATAAGCCTTTTTGTGATTCTTTTGAAAAACTGGACGGGAAACAGCTCATTGGTGCGTGCCCGATAATCCAGATATGACTGCCCAAACCGGTCTTCCAAGTAGCGGTCTTCCCTGTGGATAGAGGCCTTGAAACTGATATACGCAACCGCGGGAAGTATCAGCATTGGCCACGACCGGAAGAATAAGACCACACCCGGACAGATTAACAATATCCATGCGGCATAAATGGGGTGTCGCACCGCGGCAAACGGGCCTTGGGTTGCCAATTGGCCCTGCCTGTAGCCTTGATTGAATCTCCTTAGAGCAAGAATGTAAACGACCATGCCCACAAACACCAGGACACTCGCCAACGAAGTCAACAACCAAAATGAAATTCCACGTATCGCAAACAGTCCAGGGTATCGATGTGTCAACCACCACGCCAGTACACCGCTGATCACCGTGATGATGGAAAACCTGGGGCCTATCCCGCATCTCGTCATCCGGTTGGGTTTACAAAAACCGAAACACATCATTCGTTTTTCTGTCGGCATCACTATACCTCGATTTAGAAACAGCCTGGATTCTGGAAATCATGTTTCGATTTCTTAAGGAACGACCACTTTATAATAGGTTTTTTCGTGCTGTGGTTTTGCTTCGATTTTACCTTCCGAGGATAATTCTTCTACATATTTAACGACTTCATTTCGATGAAGACCAAGGCCTGATGCAATATCCTCAACAGAACAGGGCCGACGCTGTAAAAGTGTAAAAACATCTTCACGGCGAGCGAAAAAATCCTGCTGTTTATGAACATTGCTGTAGTCAGCAATAACTTCCGCGTTTTCATGCAATTGCTTCGCTATAGTTATTAGCTGTTTTTTGGGGACTGGTTCGGCAAAACCTTCGGCAGGCGGACGAGTAACGGTATTTACCTGAACCTTGTCAGGACCAATGGCGCTTACCCTTGTTTTCAGTGCGGTGATTTCCTTTTCTGTGGTGTTTATGCCGGCAAGGATAAAAACTTCAAGCCAATAATGACCGGTATACTCTGCGCGAAATCTTACCAGTCCTTCCAACATATTGCTGAAGGATATATCAGAGTGAGGCCTGTTAATGTATTGGAATATCCGACTGCTTCCCGCGTCAAGTGACGGAATAACCAAATCCGCATGCTTTAATGACTTTCTTATTTCCGGCAGCCACAGCAATGAGCCATTTGTAAGCACAGCTACTGGAATTTCTGTGACATCTTTGATCCTGGAGATTAATTCTCCAAGTCCGAGGGAGAGTGTTGGCTCACCTGAGCCGGATAACGTAATGTAATCAGGTTTCGATTTCAGATTGGCCTGGAGTTCGTCAACGACGAGATCAATTGGCACCCACTGTTTTCTCTCTACAGTCCTGTTGGTGGTTCTTCCAAGCTGGCAGTATATACAATCATATGTGCACGTCTTAAAGGGCACAATGTCCACTCCAAGCGAACGCCCCAATCTTCTTGAAGGAACCGGACCAAATACATATTTCTTTTTTTTCATGTCGTCCTTTTTTTTTAACGAGTATAGCAATCTCAAGCAAACTACTTTCTTTTTTCACGTTATGTCACAACTTTGGACAAATAACGAATCAACTCTTCCGTTTCTTCCCAGCCTATACAACTATCCGTTAAAGAGACGCCGTGTTTCAGGCTATCTGCCTTGCCAAACGGTTGGTTGCCTGCGTTCAGAAAGCTCTCTAACATGACCCCGGCAATCAATCGATTACCTTGGCGTATTTGCTCGGCAACATCTAATAACACTACACGTTGTCGCCTGTAATCCTTCTGTGAGTTGGCATGGCTGCAATCGATCACAATTTCGGTTAGAATACCGGCCTTACGTAGCAGCACATCAGCAAATGCCACGTATTCAGAGCCATAGTTGGGGCCGCCAATCCCACCGCGCATAACCAAGTGACCATATTTATTGCCATGAGTCTCAGCAACAATTACCCGTCCACCTCTGTCAATTCCCATAAACGAATGGGCACTTGATGCCGCTTTTATTGCATCTATTGCAGGCGCTATATTACCCTCCATAGAGTTTTTAAAGCCTACAGGCATTGATAAACCGCTTGCCATTTGACGGTGAATCTGAGATTCTGTTGTTCTTGCGCCTATTGCCGCCCATGATACCAAGTCAGCCAAATACTGCGGGATAATGGGGTCGAGAAATTCGGTTGCAGTCGGCAAACCTATCTGTGCTATTGCAAGCAATAATCGTCGTGCTTTTCGCAGGCCCTCTTCGATATCATATGAGTTATCCAAGTGAGGATCATAGATCATACCTTTCCATCCAAGCGATGTACGCGGTTTCTCAAAATAGGCTCGCATGATTATCAGGATCCTCTTGTCAACTTCATCCTGTAATGCCCTCAGTCTTCCAGCATATTCAAGTGTTGCCTTGCCTTCGTGAAGCGAACACGGCCCAACAATAACCATTCGGCGATCGTCCTGGTTTCTAAGAATACCTTTGATGAGATTACGTGAATTTGCCACAAGTTGAGCTACCTGTTCGGTTTCCGGGAACTCTTCCTTTAGCTTCTTAGGCGTAATTAATGACTTAAAGTTCTTTATGTTGAGATTGTCTGTCAGTTCCAAATTCAGTTTCTCCGTAAGAGCAGATGTTATTAATTATCAATTTTCTAATTCTATCCATATTCACCACTGAACACACATAACACTCATCAGCTGGTTTATAGCAGTCATATCGCCAGTTGCCGATTCAACTCTTTATATCGATCACGGGTGAATCGTCGAAAGCGTCAATGCTCCCAATCTCAATGATATTGTCCTTGACGGAGATTACTTTAACTCGACTGATCGCAATCAGGTTCGGACGCACTGGCGAATGTGTTGCGAAGACTCCGGTAAGAGGGTTTTCTTTATTGCCACGAGGGTGAACCTGCAATATCGAACGTTTCTGTGGTGTGTCGTTTTTGTGAAACCAGTACACAACCGTCACATGAGAGCACTGATCCAGCCTTAGAAGTCCGTCTCTGTACTCTGGCTCAATCACAATGAACGTTCGGCCGTCCTCCCTGATGACTTTGCCAATGGGATTTAGCACAAATTGCTTGACCATGGTCTTTTCCTGCTGAGTTTGCAGCGACTCGATACAACCGGACATGAATAGACCGGCCGCCAAGAGCATAAGCATGCATTGTCTCATGATGGGATCCTTTCCTATTTGGACATTGTTCTGTCGGTTCGGATCTGTAAATAAATTATCTTCCATTTTTGGATGGTTGTGGCTTTGGCCGGCGGTGTCAGCAAAACTCGGACTACCAGTCAGCAGGCCTGCGTTTTGCTTCTTTGCCGGCCTTGTCCTTGCTCAGCCAAAAACGAAACCTGATTTTTTACAAGTCCTTGTACTTTTTTTGCTTGCTTTTTAGCCCTTGGTAAGCCTTGCAAAAGCTGCAACTTCTTTCCATCTTCGTCATCATCCTGGCGTATGCCGAATCCGGCCATCGTCTTGCAGCTATGCAAAACGGACACAATTTGCAAATTGCAGCAAGAAGTTTTGTTTTCGTGTCAGTTTTCAATCATAAGCCTTTCATTAAATTTCTCTTGTGGAATCTGTTCGATAAAAATATGAATATGCCGCTGAATAGAATTAATACTGCAAAATTAATAATTAGAGGGCACTGGGATCTGCCATTAAAGCTGAAATTGAATATATCGACCAAATAGGTAATAGGTGAAAAGTAAGCTAACGCTCTTCCGGTGCCATGAAGTTTCTCTAAAGGTATAAAAATTCCGCTTATGAAAATCAGTGGAAACCGTATGAGACTGGAAAACATCATAATGTGCGATGGCGAACGCACTGATGGAGATGCCAATAAAACGCCGAGTGAAGAAAAGCAGAAAGAAGCCAATAATATACCGAGGAACAAAAATAAAATGTTTATCCTGTAGTCAAAGAATATCAAGCCAACTATTAACACAATCGTATTTATGACAACACCAAAAAGCATTCCCGCTACAATATCTCCCATGATTATTGTGTTGATACTAACTGGAAAAGAGAGCAGTCTTTCAAAAGTTCCCGCTTGTTTTTCCCATGGAGCAATCAACGGACCAACCGATGAGGCTGTGAAAAACAGAGACATTGCTAAAAGTCCGGGAAAGAAAGAATATAAATTCACATCTCGTCCCAGATAAAAGGCCAGAAACATAAACAGCGGGAACAACAGACCAAATATTAAAAC
>JAGHBX010000029.1 GCA_021160785.1 Planctomycetota bacterium
TCTATTAACAGCATACTCCACGGATTTTGCCGTGTGTGCTTTGCATGACAGTCGAATGAGTTGAGCAACGTCCATAGGCTCCTTTGAAAGAGATTCCGCTAATCGGAGGGCCACAAGAATCGAATCAACTGCTTCCTCTGTTTGATTGTTCTCAAGACGATGGATCGTCTCAAGGAAGAGCAATCGAACACAGATTGTAATTCCGTTCAGAGACATATTAAACGGCAATCCGTGCCCGTACTCCCATGGATACCGACAGTACTCCACGTGTGGCACTTTGTGAAGCAAGCTGAGACATTCTTCATTTGAAGAAACATGCTCTGCAACGAGTAGTTTTTCTGTCTCGGGCAAGTGTATACCGCCTTTGGGCAATTCCCCACGCCCAATTGCAAACAACGCTTGCGAGCTATCATCATCGGGCTCTTGATAAAGTCGCATTGCTTCGATAACTATGTCTGCTGCGTTTTCTGCGGTGTCTGGGATTGAATAGTATTCCTCCAGTTCGGTGAATGTTACTGGATAGCCCTGGGCTCTTATGGCGTTTAGTCTGGAGTTTATCTTTGCTTTCAGGGTGATTCGGAAGATGACGAATGCGGTCAGGGCGAGAAGGAGCAGAGTGATCGCGATTTGTCGTGCTCGCTTGTTGCGTAGGATTTTTGTTTTTTTGCCCGGCTCTGTCATTTATGCCGCCTTGACGAGTTTTCACTTTTTTTTTGCGTATGCGAACTTGAATTCTCGGCACAATCAATTGCTTATGTTATTTGGTGGGGCGGTAATGTCAAGTGTTTTTGGGAGTTGTCGGGCTTTTTTGTGCGCCAAATGGGAGCTTGTTTGAGTTGGTGATTTGGTGTAGAATGTTGGTTTGTAGTGTGTGAGGTGGATTGAAAAGGCTGTTTTTGGTTTATTTGCCGGGAGAGTTGCAGATGAGATTTATGGATGCGGTGTGTTTTACGGTGGTCGTGTTTTTTGTGTGCGTTGTTTCGGCTGCCGATGCGCAGGAGTGGACGCGGTTTCGCGGGCCTAACGGGCAGGGGGTCAGCAACGCCGCATCGATGCCCGTCAGGTGGACCGAGGGTGATTACGCATGGAAAATCAAGCTGCCCGGCGGCGGGCATTCTTCACCGATCATATGGGGGAATAAAGTTTTTGTCACCAGCGCCGACCAGAAAACCAGCAAAGGCTATCTGACGGCGATCAATGTCGCAGACGGCACAATCATCTGGCAGAAGGAATTCGAGCTGAGTTCCTATCGAGTCAACCGCCTCAACAGCTATGCCACCGGAACACCCAGCGTCGATGCCGATTGTGTTTATCTCCTGTGGCCGATGGAGGAGTCGAGTTTTCTGGTCGCGCTGGATCACGGCGGCGATGTAGTGTGGAAGCGGGATTTTGCAGGTGTAAAGACAGCGCACGGCCCCGGCAACTCGACGATGGTGGTAGCCGGTTCTGTTGTATTTGTTCACGAGCAGAGAGATACCGACGGCGCCGCCAGGGGCCAGTGGATCGCGGTGGATCGAAAGACCGGCAAAACCCGGTGGGCGATAGATCGAAAGAATACGACGAATGCTTCTTATATGACACCCTGTGTTTATCCTGAGGGTTCGGGCCGTCTGGTGTTCAACAGTTTTGCACACGGTATGACAGGCGTTGATTCCGCCGATGGAACTATCGTGTGGGAGGTGGAATCGGTATTTGAAAAGCGCGTGGTCAGTTCACCGGTAATTGCCGGCGACATCCTGCTGGGCAGCAGCGGGCAGGGCGGCGGAGGAAAGGCTTTGGTCGCGATCAAGGCCGGCGACACTCCCAAAGTTGCCTATAAGCTTGAAGGCGCGCCTGCCGCTTATGTCCCTACATCGCTCTACAAAGACGGGCTGTTGTTTACGTACCATGACGGCGGCGATGTCTGTTGTTTGCGAGCGGCAACGGGTGATATATTGTGGAGTAAAAAACCGGGCGGCAAATTCTACGGTTCGCCCGTCTGGGTGGCGGGCAGGTTGTACTGCATTAATAGACAAGGACAGGTCGTCGTGCTCCGGGCGTCTGCGGAGTATGAATTGTTGGCGATAAACGATCTGGGCGAGATGAGCCACGCCACACCGGCGGTGGCGGGCGGCAGGATGTTCCTGCGGACATTTTCACACCTGGCCTGCGTCGGAGGAAAGGGCAAGTAGATGACTTCGAAATGCTCGTCAATTCGTTCTTTGTCTGTAGTTGTGGTTTGTGGGCTGGTTTTTGTGATCGGTGTGTTGCCGGCTTATGCGTGTTATACTGTTGTCGTGGGGCGGGATGTTTCCGTTGACGGGTCGGTACTGGTGGGGCACAACGAGCAGAATACCGGCAAGCGGTTCATCAACTTCCGGAAGGTTCCGCGTTTGAAATACGACGCCGGCGCCGTCGTCGATCTGCGGGCCGGCGGCCATATCTCGCAGGTCAAAGAGACGCATGCTTTTCTGTGGTCGGAGAATCCGGGTATACCATTTAGCGATTCCTATATGAACGAGCATGGCGTTGTCGTCGTTACGGACGGCTGTCCCGACCGCGGCGAGGATCTGGACAGGCTCGAATCGCAGGGCCGGCTTCGCGATGGCGGTATCGGATATATGCTGCGGCGGCTGGTTGTCGAGCGTGCCAAAACGGCACGGCAGGGGGTCCAAATCGCCGGTGGTATTATTGACGAGGTGGGCTACTGTTCCAGCAGGACTCTCGTTATCGCCGATGCGAAGGAGGGCTGGCTGTTGTCGATGACGCGCGGCAGGCAGTGGGTCGCCCGGCGTGTACCGGACGACAAGGTTGTGGTCCTGCCGAATGTCTACATCATCAATGAGGTCAATTTGAGCGACAATGCCAATTTTCTCGCTTCGGAGAACCTGGTCGATTATGCCGTGGAGAAGGGGTGGTGGCCGGCGGGCAAAACGCCCTTTGTATTCTCAAAGGCATACAGCCGACCGAGAGAGGTCTTCATGGACCCGCGGCAGTGGCGGGGGCAGTGTATGGTGATGGGTGCAGAGATTTTGCGTGAGCCGGATAGGCAGTTGCCTTTTGCCGTTAAACCAGCAAAGAAGCTGGCGGTGAAGGATGTCATCGGTATATTGCGAAACCATAAAGATGTGGCGATTTGCAAAGATGTGACGCAGGAAGGTTTGGTCTTTCAACTTCGCGAGTATCTACCGCCGGAGATCGGATGTGTGTACTGGCGAACATCCGGCGAGCCGTGTACGAGCGTTCTGACGCCATGGTATTGCGGCATTACTAAGACCCCGAAGGAATACTACAAGCCCGTGGGTGTGCGGAAGCAGCTTACATTGGAGCATCATTTTTCGGATACGCCGGGCAAGTTTGGCGCTGACAGCAATCTTGCATGGTGGGTCTTCAAGAAGATGCAGGACCGTATCAATGCCCGCGGTGAAGAAGCCTCCGACGCCAACCGGATGTTATGGGACAGCTTCGAGGCGGAACTTTTCACCCGGCAGCCGGTCGTCGAAGAAAAAGCGCTTGATCTCTACAAAAAGGACGCCTCTCTGGCAGCGAGTTATTTGACGGAATATTGCGGCCGGGTAGCACGAAAGACGCTGGCGGAGGCGGCAAAGCGGCAGTGAGGCACAGCGAACGGATGGTAAACAACGCGACTTCGGGACAACCCAACAGGATATTTTCCAAAATAACGGTTTCCGTGGTTGTATTCAGCGTCATCTGCTTTCTTGCATCCCGCTTGTCGGGTCCCGGACAGCAGGGCAGATGGTGCAGTATCGTTCCGCCGGTCCTTGCAATCTTTCTGGCGTTTCTCACCCGGCGTGTCATACTCAGCCTCGGCGTCGCCTTTGTAGTCGGCAGCCTGCTGATCCAAGTGCCCGAGGCGCCGCTAGTTGTCGGCTCGTGGTTCGACGGATTCCAGACCGCCGGCGTGTTAGCGGTTGGGACGATCACCGATCCGGGCAACCTGAAAATCCTTGCGTTTATCCCGCCCGTCTTTGTGATGATCGAACTGATAATCGCGTCGGGCGGTTTTAACGGTGTGATCCTCTGGCTGCTCAAGTGGGTGAAGGGAAAAAAGACCGCACAGGCGCAGACGGCGATCTTAGGGATTTTGTGCTTTATCGACGATTACGCCAACGCGATCATCGTCGGCTCGATGATGCAGCCGATAACGGATCGCTTTGGGATCAGCCGGGAGAAATTAGCCTTTATTGTCGATGCGACCAGTGCGCCGATTTCCGGTCTTGCGGTAGTGAGTACATGGATCGCGATGGAGGTGGGTCTGTTCGCAAGCGTCTCGACTGATTTGGGCTTTGGCAGGAGCGGCTATTCGATGTTCTTCGATGCGCTGGCTTTTCGCTTCTACTGCTTTTTTATGATTATGTTTGTTTTTGTCAATATTTTTTCAGGGCGGGACTTTGGTCCGATGAAAAAGGCCCAGGACTCTGCCGTTAATCCGAATGAGGATGGGGGGAAGTTTTCGCTGAAGGTTAAGGGCAGGGCTGCAAATGCTCTTGTTCCTTTAGGGGGCTTTTTGCTGTTTCATTTCACGGGTTTGTGGTTTGACGGAGGGGGGCGCGCAAAGCTGCTTGACGGCAGGTCTTTTGTGAGTTGGAGTTACTGGCAGGATGTGATCGGTAATTCTCATAACAGCACAGTTGTTCTTGCGTTTGCGGCGTTGTTTGGCCTTATATTGGCGTTGTTGTGCGGTTTGATTTCGCGGTCACTGCAATCCAGAGCAATTGTGCGGTGTTTCTGGAACGGGTTAAAGCGTACGCTATTGCCTTCGTGTATTCTTCTTTTGGCATGGTCGCTAAAGGGCTGTTGCGATGCCCTGGAGACGGGAGCGTTTTTGACCGAGCTGCTTGCCGGCCGGGTCTCACCGTTTGCATACCCGGCGATCCTGTTTCTGGTCGCCTCAATCACTTCGTTCGCCACCGGTACGAGTTGGGGGACGATGGCGATTCTGATTCCCACTGCGATTCCTATCGCCTTTGCACTGGACGGGGAGACTTACGGGCTGACCACAATGATAAGCCTGGGAGCGGTGTTGGACGGGGCAATCTTCGGCGATCACTGTTCGCCGATTTCGGACACCACAATCATCAGTTCAATGTCTTCCAACTGCAACCTCATGCAGCACGTTCGCACGCAGCTTCCGTACAGTCTGTTCGTTGCCGTCGTTGCCATTGCGTGCGGCTATATCCCGGCGGTCTTCGGCCTGGCGTGGATATGGAGCGTTCTCCTGGCGGCAACGGTGACAATCGCTGCGTTTGCCGTGCCTGCCATGATGAAACAACCTGCGACACCTGCCGATGACTTGCGCGATTAACTTACCATGGCACGGGCGGTGCTGGAAAGCTCGTCGCCGTGAATGCTGTATGACATCCACGCCACAGCGGGCGGCAGCACCAGTACATCCGCATCGATCTCGTCAACTACAGCGACATACTCGTGCCAGACTCGTTTCTGTCTTGCAGCAAGGCACTTTTTATGGTACAATAATTTGTATACGAGTAGTATTTATGTGGACGTGTAGTTATAGTCACATCAGATGGGCGCCAAGAGGATGCTAAAGGTGAAAGTTCGAAATGTTGTGTTAATACCGATGCTCATGTGCGCGGCGCTTTGTAGTCCGCTGTTTGCGGCCCTGCCCGGTGGTAATGGTGGAAGAGACACTGTTGAAGCTCTGGTTCCTGGTGGTGTATATCTGGACTTTGTGGCTGCTGGTGCAGGTTACACAAACGGGAGTCTTACTGTTACTACCGACGCTACGGACTGGGGTTTTCCCGATAGCAGTGATAACAGTTTCCATGTCAATGGAGATTGTTATGACAGTAAGGGTCACACTGCCTCCGATTTCATAGCTACTATTTCAGGTCTTGACAGTGGAGTATCTTATGAGATATATCTTTTAGCTTTTCATGATGGTGTCAGCTATGGTTATGCATGGGGACTCACCTCGGCATCGGAAAATGTAATAGCCGTGACGGTACCAAAAGATGGAATAAATACTTTAGGCGTCCCCTCAGGTACTAAAGGGTCATATTTGTGGCTGCTTCGGCCGGAGGCGTTTCAGGCAAGTGTTGCAGGTGAGATTGTTTTCCATTTTGGTCTGGGTGGTGGTAGAACACATTTTGATGGTGTTCTTATGCTACCGGTCGGCCCGCCCTCCAATCAGCCGCCGAATGTCAATGCCGGAGACGATCAGCAGGTTACTTTGCCGATTCATACCGTAATAATGGATGCCGCCGTAACGGACGACGGCATGGGCGATCCGGATGGCTATCTGGCCTGGCAATGGTCGCAGGTAAGCGGACCAAAAGACGTTGAGTTTGAGCTCGATGTCAACGAAAAAAATCCCACGGTAAGATTCCCCCTGGATGGAGCGGGCGTCTATGTTCTAAGACTCACCGCCACCGACGGAGCACTGGATGATTTCGACGAAATAACCATAACGGTTAACACGTCAACTTGCCCGTTAGGCGACTTGAGTGGCAATTGCCTGGTAGACGGTGAGGATTTAATGATTCTCGGCCTGCAGTGGCTGGACAATCCCGGCGGCAGCGCCGACCTCACAGGTGACGATACTGTCGATAATAAAGATTATGCGTGGGTGGTGGGCGATTGGCAAAAAAACTGGCAGACCGGTGCGGTGCAGGTATCGATCTACCCCGTCAAGGCGCGAGGAGACGGCGCCCAGTGGCGTGTTGACAGCGGAAGCTGGCGCAACCACGACTACATAGAATCCGGCATTCCAACCGGCACGCACACGGTGGAGTTCGCAAGCATCGCCGACTGGGACAAACCGAATGACCAGGTAGTGGAGGTGACATACGGCGAGATTGCCCCGGCAACCGGAACCTACATCGAACATACCGGCTCTTTGCGGGTCAATATCTCACCGCCGGATGTCCTGCCGACGGCAAAATGGCGCCGAATGGGCGAGACTACATGGCGGGACAGCGGCAGCACGGAAAATGATGTCCCGGCCGGGCCTCAATACGTGGAGTTCACTCTTGTCACCGGCTGGCGGGCGCCGGGTACGACTGAGGTAGGCATTGAAAAGGATACACAGGAAGCCCTGAATGCGACATACGTTCAACTGGGCGATACTACCCTGCGTATCAATGAGTTTATGGCAACCAATTCCTATACGCCGGCAGTGAGTCCTCTTAATATCTTCACCCACTATGAAGATTTGCCTGGCGTCGAGGTGCATCCCGACTGGATCGAGCTTTACAACACCGATCCCGCCCCGGTCAGCCTTGAAGGATGGTATCTGACCGACAGCAGGAACGATCTGCAGAAATGGCGTTTCCCGGCGGGGGTTTCGATTGCCGCCAACGGGTACCTGGTTCTATTCGCCTCGAACAAGGAGCAGATCGGTTATCCGACCAACTACCCCTTCGTCGACTACGACGGCGTGCTTCATACGAATTTCGAGCTTGACGGCGGCGGAGAATATCTGGCGCTGGTGTGGCCGGACGGCTTAACGATTGCCCATGAATATGATGAGTATCCCAAACAGCGAGGCCTGATTTCCTACGGTATCGCAAGCGACGAAAATCCGGGGTATCTGTTGAGCCCCACTCCCGGCACGCGGGCGAGCAACAGATGGGCCGGCGCCGCCAACAGTGCAAGGTATCTCGGTGTTGTGGCGGACACCCAGTTTAGCCATGACAGGGGATTCTATGATTCGCCGTTTGATGTGACAATCTCGTGCGCAACGAGCGGGGCGGAAATTTACTATACAACGGATGGTTCCGAGCCTTCGCAATCAAGTTCTTTGTATGCGAGTCCGATCAACATTTCCACAACGACGTGCCTGAGAGCTGCTGCCTTTAAGACAAACTGGCTTGAGACTAATGTCGACACGCAGACTTACATCTTCCTCGGCGATGTGTTGAATCAGGACGGCGACGGATTTCCCGACAACTGGGGGCATGCCGGTGCTGATTATGAGATGGACCCCCAGGTTGTGGGTCCTTACAGTGCGACGATCAAGGATGATTTGCTTTCCATCGCCACGATGTCTCTTGTGATGGATGTGGACGGCTGGTTCGATCCCAGTACAGGAATCTACACGAATGCAAGTGTTGCCGATGCACAAGCATGGCAGAGGCATGTTTCGGTGGAATTCATCGACCCCGTCGGCAGTGACGATTTTCAGCTCAATGCCGGCGTCCAGATTCAGGGCGGCAGCAGCACGGGCAACTGGAAATCGGACAAGCTCTCCATGCGCCTCAAGTTCAAGGGAGGATACGTTCCCAGCAACCTGAACTATCCTCTGTTCGGCGCCGATGCCGCCGCCAGCTTCAATTCGCTTATTCTCGACGCTCGGCTGAACAACGTGTGGAACTACGGCAACAATGATGGACAACGACGAATAGCTCAGTATACCCGGGATCAGTACGTCGCGGATATCCAAAACGCCATGGGCGGCTTTGCGCCTTATGGCAGACATGTCCATTTGTATATCAACGGTTTGTACTGGGGGCTGTATAATCTCCACGAAAGACCCGACGATTCGTTTGGCGAATCCTATTTTGGCGGCAGCGATTACGACTATGACGTCCTCAAACACAGTTCGGGGAACGTAGTCAGCGGAACCAGCGCCAACTATATCGAGATGTTGGGCGTCTCGCGTGCAGGCCTTTCGGAGGCATCACAGTATCAACTCATTCAAGAGTACCTGGATGTGCCGAGCCTTATCGACTATATGATAACCAATTTCTATGTGGGCAATACGGACTGGGATGGTCACAACTGGTACGCCACACGAAATCGCCGGGACCCTGCCGGCAGATGGCGATTTCACAGTTGGGATGCCGAGCATGTGCTCAAGGGCGCCGGCGACAATGTAACCGGCGAGAACACTTCGGGTCGTCCGTCGGAGTTGCACCAGGACCTCACGGCCAATGAGGAATATCGTCTGCTGTTTGCAGATCATCTTCATCGGCACTTTAACAACGGTGGAGTACTCTCTGTCGCCGGCGCGACTGCGCTGTACCAAGTTCGATTAGACGAAGTTGACCGTGCGGTTGTCGGCGAATCCGCTCGCTGGGGGGATAATCGCGAGGACCAGACGCCGTTCAAGACTTATACACGCGATGTTGACTGGGTCGCCGAGAGAGACAGACTGCTCAACACATACTTTACCACTCGAACGAATACTGTGTTAGGACAACTTGGCGGAAGAGGGCTGTGGCCCAGTACTGCGCCGCCGACTTTCAATCAGCATGGCGGTGCGGTTCCCTCGGGGTTTGCTCTGGAGATAACGGCGCCTGCCGGCACGATTTATTACACGCTTGACGGCAGTGATCCGCGCCAAACCGGAGGCGCTGTGGGCGGAACAGCCTACTCGGGACAGATTACTTTAACAAAGAGCGTCATCGCCAAAGCACGTGTGCTGGACGGCGGTACATGGAGCGCCCTCACCGAAGCAACATTTGGCGTTGGATCCGTTGCCGATGATCTGCGCATTACTGAAATCATGTATCACCCAACCGATCCGACGCAAGCGGAGAAAAATGCCGCCGGCGACCAGACTCTCATAGATGAGGATTTTGAGTTCATCGAGTTTAAGAATATCGGCACTGCCGCCATCAATCTCAACCTTGTCAACTTTACCGACGGTATAGACTTCACCTTTGGCGACTACTGGCTTGACGCCGGGCAATTTGCCGTTATAGTCCAGAATCAGGCGGCCTTCCAGGCTCGCTATCCGGGCGTATCGCCGGCGCTCATCGCAGGGACATATACCGGCGCTCTGGATAATGACGGCGAAGAGATTGTCATGCGTGATACACTCGGCGCAGAGATTCACGATTTCGATTTCAATGACACATGGTTCGTAATCACTGATGGCGGCGGCTATTCGCTCAATAAACTCGACCCGGACACCGCCAGTAATGTTGCCCCGGATTCATGGGATACGCAGTCCGGATGGCGACCCGGCAGCGCCCTGAATGGAACCCCGGGCGCCGATGACACGGGCTATACATTACAGCCGGGAGACGTTGTAATCAGCGAGATAATGACGCATACCGACGACCTCGTATACGGCGACTGGATAGAGATATGGAACAAGACCGGCTCGCCCGTATATATCGGCGGCTGGTTCCTCAGCGACAATGAGCTCGACCTCAGAAAATACGAGATAGCCGCCGGTGACCCGCGCGCCACGATTGCCCCCGACAGCTATGTTGTCTTTGACTCTGTAAATGATTTTAGAAACTCCGGCGACCTGGGCTCTCACGTACAGTTCGGCCTTAGCGAACATGGTGAAGACGTCTACCTTACTTCCGGTTCGGGCGGCGTACTCACGGGCGAATACAGCACCGAGCAGGAAAACTTCGGCGCCGCCGAAAA
>JAGHBX010000148.1 GCA_021160785.1 Planctomycetota bacterium
ACTATAAACCATGCCACAATTCCTCTCGCCATTGTCTATCGTCTCCAGGGCACTCGCACAAAATAAACTCTCACTGGCCGCCGGCCTCTTCTATCGTTTGCAGAATAAACTCGACTACGTCGTCGCTCTCGGCCAACAGCCGCTGCCGCTTTTTGAGCCACTGCGATTTCAAATCCTCACGGCCAAGCAGCGCCTCTGCAATCGGCAGCGCATCGGCCATCGTATCGACGTTGTACACCATATCATATTGCTTTTCCATTGCCACCAGGTACCCCACCCGCAGCGGGCTGCAGAATATCGCCGGAGTTCCCATAAACGCCGCCTCGGCCGTCATCGAACCGCCCTCGCCGAGATACAACTGAGCAAAGGCCAACAGATGATGAATATGCTCGACCGGGACGGGATTTGCGTATTTACAAAGCCGATCGCCCAACGGCTTCTCCGAACAGATCAACACCCGCCCGAACCGCTCCAAACGCTCCACCGCCGCCTGCAAGCCCCCATCACCGATACCTTCATGACCGGCGTCATGCGCCGCCTCCCACGCCACCGTCCGAAGCACA
Organism: Planctomycetota bacterium; assembly: GCA_021160785.1. GTDB lineage: Bacteria > Planctomycetota > Phycisphaerae > Sedimentisphaerales > Anaerohalosphaeraceae > B28-G16. The sequence goes on from JAGHBX010000148.1 coordinate 564, forward strand.
ATATACGGCTTATCCGGATCCACACCGTACCGCCGAATCAACTCCGCATCCGGCCGGAAAAAACGCTCGTCAAGATACGCCTGAACCCATATCCCGTCAAACTTCTTCTGCCGCCCGCCATGGTCCTTGAGATAACCCGTCCCCGTAATGATGCACGTCGCAAAGGGCAGACCCACAAGCCGCTGCAGCCTGGCGTGCTCGGTATCCTCCAGAACCAATCGAGGAACTCGCATCAGCGCACCGACAATACCAATGGAAACGCCGGCATTTTTCGCCATCATCACATCCGGCCTGAACTTTCTTGCAATGCCAAACAACCGGATGTCCCGCACAAACAGCTCCCACGCCATACCCAATAGCCCCTTGCCCATCGTACTGATGCAGCGATACTCAATACCAAGTTTCTCCAGCAACTCGACGGTAATGTCCTTGCGCCTGGCCGTGACCAGAACTTCAGCCCCGCGCTTCTTCAACTCGAAAATCAACTGCTTGAAAAAGTGAACATGCGCCGTATCAACCATATCAAACAAAACTCGCATCTGTTGTCTTTACCCTTTCGGCAACATTTCAGTCGGATGTGGCACGGGCATCTTGCCCGTGATTTACATCCTTCAGATGAAGAGCAATCTTGTCGGCATTGGGCTTCTCGATAACACCCTTTTCCGTAATGATCGCGGTAATGTTCGCCGCATCCGTCACATCGAACGCCGGATTATAAACCTTCATTCCATCGGGCGCCGTCGGTCTCATACCAAACGAAGTAACTTCATCGGCGCCTCTTTCCTCTATCGGTATTTCATCGCCGCTTGCTGTACTCAAATCAAAAGTGCTCGACGGCGCCGCGATACAGAACGGTATATTGTACTCCTTGGCCAGAATGCTCAGGCTGAAAGTACCGATTTTATTGGCCGTATCACCGTTTGCCGCGATGCGATCGGCGCCGGTGATCACCGCGCCAACTTTGCCCTGCTTCATCAGCACACCCGCCATATTGTCGCAGATCAGCGTCGCATCGATACCCGCCTGACCCAACTCCCACGCCGTCAGCCGGGCCCCCTGCAGCAAAGGCCTCGTCTCGTCAACATACACGCAAAATCTCCTACCCATCCCGTGCGCCTCGTACATCGGCGAAAGAGCCGTCCCCTGACCAGCCGTCGCAAGCGCGCCGGCATTACAGTGCGTAAGAACTCCCGCCCCTTCCTTTATAAACCGCTCGCCATGCCGTCCGATCGCCTTGCACATCTCCTTGTCCTGCCGACAGATCGAATGCGCCTCGGCAAGAAGAGCCTCCTTCAACGCCGGCAAATCCGCTCCCGGATTTTCCGCCGCAAACCGCCCCGCAGCAGCCTTCATGCGATCCAGCGCCCAGAACAGATTAACCGCCGTCGGGCGCGAACACCCAAGATACTCCACCGCCTTCTCAATGCCCAGCAAAGCCGCCGACAAATCACCGCCCCGCAAACCCTGCACTGCAATACAAACCCCGTAACCCGCCGCAACACCGATCGCAGGCGCCCCGCGCACCGCCAATGTCTTGATAGCATCATAAAGCGACTCAACATCGGTACACCGAATCTTCAAAAACTCACCCGGCAGCAACCGCTGGTCAATCATCTCAAGATAACCACCAACCCCCCCAACCCACTCAAGCGTCTCAAAAACCATCGCAATTTCCCAAATCTTCCAACCGCTTTTCGTCTGCAAAACACCAACCACATCTTCAGTATTTTCGAATGAACAGGAGTTTGCCTCAATCGCTAACCGCAAAGAGGGCTGCAAAGCTTGCCCCGACTTTCGGTTCGCAAACCATTCTCAAGCCTGCCGATTCCGCCTCACCGCAAATGCTCTCATACAACTTTCTTTTAACATGAAATTTCGGTTCAGCCAGAAGATATCGAGCTTGCGGCGCCAACATATCACGGATTTGAACAAAAAACCGCGACCTGTCCGCGACCTCATGCGTCATCCACATCGACAGCACAAAATCAACTTGCTCTGATATCATAACATCGTCCTCACGGCACTGGATAAACTCTATACGATCAAAAAGACCAGCTTTACTTGCCTTCCTTTTGGCCCAATTGAGCATCTCAGGCTGAAAATCAACTGCCAGCACACTACCTTCTTCACCCACCATTTCAGCCATCAGGACGGAGTAAAACCCGAGCCCGCAACCAACATCCGCAACGCACATTCCAGGCTTGACCAACTCACCCAGAAACCTTTCCGGTCTTTGATGAATTCGCCGGAACCAGTCCGGATAGACAAGAAGGTGATACCATTTCGCCACATGTTTTTCCTTCATGTAATTGCCCCTACCGCTTCTTCTTATCCTCTTTTAGCTTCTCTTTCAGGTACTTCGCCGTGTAACTTTTTTTAATCTTGATAATCTCCTCCGGCGATCCCGCCGCTATTACCTCGCCGCCCGCGTCGCCGCCTTCCGGACCCAGGTCGATTATATAGTCGGCCATCTTGATCACGTCGAGATTGTGTTCGATCACCACCACCGTATTGCCCATATCGCACAGCCTCCGCAGCACGTTCATCAGGTTATGAATATCGGCAAAATGCAGACCAGTCGTCGGCTCATCGAGCAGATACAGCGTATGCCCCGTCCCCGGCTTGCCCAACTCCGTCGCCAGTTTCACCCGCTGGGCCTCGCCCCCCGACAATGTCGTCGAAGACTGCCCCAACTGCATGTAACCCAACCCCACCTCGCAAAGCGCCTTGAGCAAACGGACGATCTTCGGAAAATTACCAAAGAACTTGCGAGCCTCGTCGATCCGCATCTCCAGCACGTCGGCGACATTGGCGCCCTTATAGGTAATCTGCAGCGTCTCCGGATTGTAACGCCTGCCCTTGCACTGCTGACACGTCACATACACATCCGGCAGAAAATGCATCTCGATCTTTTTCGTGCCCTGCCCCTGACAATGCTCGCACCGCCCGCCGCGGACATTGAAACTGAACCGCCCCGGTTTATACCCGCGAATCTTCGCCTCGCGCGTCAACGCAAAAAGCTGCCTGATCAAATCGAACACACTCGTATAAGTCGCCGGATTACTCCGCGGCGTCCGCCCGATCGGTGACTGATCGATCTCGATAACCTTATCGATCCGCGACACGCCAAGAATCGTCTTGTGCCTGCCCGGCTTGTCGCGAGAACTGTACAGACGCCGCTTCATACTCTTGAGCAGGATCTCCGTAACGAGAGTGCTCTTGCCCGAACCGCTCACGCCCGTCACACACGTAAACACGCCCACCGGAAACTTGACATTGATGCTCTTGAGGTTATTCTCCTCGGCCTGCTTGACTTCGATGCAGTTCCTGAGACTGTACTTTCGCCTGACGGCCGGCAGTTCAATCCTGCTCGCACCGCTTAAGTACTGACCCGTAATCGACCGCGAACATTTACACACATCCTCCGCACTGCCGACTACAACCAGTTCTCCACCGTGCGCCCCCGCCGCCGGCCCGATATCGATAATGTGATCGGCGCTCAGGATCACGTCTTCGTCATGCTCGACCACGATCACCGTATTGCCGATGTCCGTCAGCC
>JAGHBX010000265.1 GCA_021160785.1 Planctomycetota bacterium
GGCGCATTCCCATACTTCCGAGTCCGATGAGGCCTAATGTGATCGTATTGCTCGGAGCGGTGGGGTTGCCTGCAAGGACCGTGGAAGGGACGATGTACGGCGCGGCGATAACGGTTGCTGCGCTTTGAAGCACGATGCGACGGGATATTTTGTCATTGCGTTTCATTGAAGTTACTCTCCGCTTCCTGCCGCGCGGCGGGCATCGATTAGCATCTTGATCCAGACGCCGATATACGAGCCGTGGTCGTGCCAGGTTCGTCCGCTGACCAGGTTGCCGTCGACGACGCATGGCTCATCGACAAATATACCGCCGCAGACTTCCAGGTCGAAGCGGCATTTGGGTACTGTCGCCATGCGGCGGTCTTTCAGGCAGCCTGCTTTGGCGGGGATCTCGACGCCGTGGCAGACGCTGGCGATGGGTTTGTTTGCTTCAAAGAAGTGGCGGGTGATGCGCATGAGGTCTTCGTCGTAGCGGATGTACTCGGGTGGGCGTCCTCCGGAAAAAAAGATGCCGAGATATTCGGCACAATCGACGTCTTTGAAGGCGATGTCGGCCTGGATGGTGTAGCCTTCGAATTCACGGGTTATTTGCCCGTCCCAGTCGGGCGGGATCTCATGAAGGACCATGTGGTAGCGACGCTTCTCGGGACCGGCGACTACGGGCTCGAAACCATCTTCCTGCAGGCGATAGTAGGGATACAGCGTATCAACGGTTTCAGTGGCTTCACCGACAACGATAAGAACCTTATTCATATGCCATTGCCTTTCATCCGATGCCGACTATGGGTTGCTCAATTTATTTTTTTAAGGCAGTTTTCAAGATAGAGACGGGATCGATTGATCTCGGCGGTAACCTCCCGGGCCGTGGGCAGGATCGGGATTCCACGGGGCACCGGGTGCATGAATATCTCCGTCCAGCCGTTATAATTGATTTTCTTCAAGCCGGCGACAATCGGGATAAAGTCCAGCTTACCCCGGCCCGGCATCTGGAGCAATTCCTGTTCTTTGGGCAGTTTCTCCATGCAGCCTGCGCCATGCTGCCATCCATAGAAGTGGACAAGGCGGCGGTCGAGGTCGGCGATTAATCCTGCGATCAGTTTTGGGTCCTGCGGGAAATGATAAGGCGCCAGTGCGATACCGAGGCCCGGCGACGGCGTCAACTCCCCGAACCAGCGTATGGAGTCGGCGGAATTAATCAGGCTGTTAGCGTGGTTTTCTATGCCGATGGTTATCCCCAATGGCTCGGCAACAGCGAGATGCGGTTTCATTGCTTCTATAAAATCCCTGACAGCGGTTTTCAAAGCCTGGCCCCGGAGATTTCGCGGGCCCTTGCTGCCGCATATTATGACAGATGCGCCAAGTTCCTTGCCGGATTGCATTTCGTCGGTGAGTTTGAACGGGCCCAGGTCGTAGCGCGTGAGCATTCCGAGCTTGACACGATGCCGCTTGAGCATGGCGGCGAACTCCTGACGGCCCATCGCCTCGATCTGCTCTCGATGGTTGGCGTGGCGTTCGGGCCAGATGTCGATATATTCTGCGCCGGTCTTGCGGACTTCGCCCAATACGTCGTCAAGTTTCATTCGGCCGTACAAGCTCGATGCGACAATGTATTTCAGTCGGAAGGAGTCGTCTTTGCCCCGGCAGGTCGCCGGCAGACAACCCGCCGCGGCCAGGCCGGCAGCGGCTCTGCAGAAATCGCGACGATTTGTTTTGCGATCACACATACTTGCTTCATTATACCGTTGGAGCGGGGCAAATCAAGCATTTGTCGGCAGGAGCGACCATCATGCCGGTTTCCAGGGACGCAGAACCTGTTTGATTGCGTTTGGGCACAAAACATGCTATTCTTGTCGGTGGCGAAGAGGAAATCCGAAGGCTGCAATTCGACTGAGGTGTTGCCATGAGAATATCAAAGAATTATGTGCTGTGGACGATGTTGGCGCTGAGCGGTATGTGGTTTGTGCGGCCGTGTTCGGTGAGTTACGCGTCGGAATCGAAAAACGACTCGACGGTGCGGCGAATCGGTTCGCAGCTTGAGCTTTTCACAGATGACGCCCTGATCGAGAGTATGACGAACACACGCCTCAAGATGCATCCGCCGGTAAGGAAGGAGGTTGTGTTTTCTTTTGACGCGCCGTGGGAGGGAGGGCTAAGCGGCTACGTTACGGTCATGGCCGATGGTGAGGGTTTTCGGATGTACTATCGCGGCGGCGGGGATCTGTCGCGCGAGTACACATGCATGGCCCGGAGCCGGGACGGGGTTAGATGGGTAAGGCCGTCGTTGGGATTGTTCGAATTCGACGGCAACAGGGACAACAATATCATCTGGACGGGCGAGAAAAAGGCCTATTGGGAGTCGCACAACTTTAGCCCTTTTCGGGATGGCAATCCGAAAGCCCTGCCCTCGCAGCGATACAAGGCGGTTACCTTAGGCAGGGCAACGATCGACGGAGAAACACAAAGAGTGCTGTTTGCCTTTGTCTCGCCTGACGGTATCCGCTGGAAGAGGCTTCAGGATGAACCGATCATCACCGCCGGGTCGTTTGATTCTCATAACACGGCCGTTTGGGATAGCGCCCAGCAGAGGTATGTTTGTTACTTCCGACAAAGCCGCCAGGGCAAGCGGAGCATTCGGAGGAGTGTTTCGGACGATTTCGTAAACTGGAGCGAGCCGGAATGGCTGGACTTCGGGCAAAGCCGGCTGGAGCAGTTTTATACAAACGGAATCATTCCTTACTTTCGCGCTGAGCACATCTACTTAGGCTTTCCGATGCGTTTTGTGCCGGAGCGAACGAGCGTGGGACTGGCAAGGCGCAAGACCGACGGCCTTTCCGATGCGGTGTTTATGTCGAGCCGGGAC
>JAGHBX010000609.1 GCA_021160785.1 Planctomycetota bacterium
ATGGTGCTGGCGATCCAGGCGTACGACCAGCTTGCGGGCATGGGTCTGGAGGAGCGTTTGGGTGTCCTCATCAATATCGCCGTCGTCAAGGAGCTGGGCCCGGTTCTCGCCGCAGTGATGTTGGCGGGTCGTGTCGGCGGCGCGCTGACAGCCGAATTGGGCACCATGAACGTTACCGAGCAGATTTCCGCTGTCCAGAGCATGGGGACCGATCCGATAAAACATCTCGTGGCGCCGCGCGTGTTAGCGTGTCTTGTATTGACGCCGTTCTTGATTATCTATGCCGACCTGTTAGGTATCCTGGGCGGATATTTTGTCAGTGTGATCCAATTAAAGATCAACAGTCGTGCGTACTGGGATTTTAGTGCCCAGAGTGTCAATCTGTGGGATTTGAACTTGGGCATTGTCAAAGGTCTTTTCTTTGGCGGTGCGATTGCGGTAATCAGTTGCTACAAGGGCTTCACATGCAGGGAAGGCGCCCAGGGCGTCGGACAGGCGTGCACCGAGGCGTTTGTCGGCAGTTTCATTTCGATTTTAGTACTGAACTTCATATTTGCCGTGGTCACAAAGGCGATATACAGCACATTCTGGCCGGTTCAGTCGCTTCTGTAAAAGGGCAGGCACGTGGCAAAATACGTTGACAAAGATGACGGGGTCATTGTCGTCAAGGATCTCGTGAAGATGTTTGACAGAAGCATTGTTCTCGAAGGTATTTCTCTTGCCTTCGAGAAGGGCAAGACGACGGTGGTCATCGGTCCCAGCGGCTGCGGCAAGACCGTCCTGATGAAGCATATGATCGCTCTTGAAAGGCCCACTTCGGGCGAGGTCTACTTCAAGGGTCAGCGAATCGATGAATTGAATGAGCGCCGACTTGCCGCTATACGCACACAGTACGGTTTTTGCTTTCAGAAGGGGGCGCTCTTCGACAGTCTGACCGTTTACGAGAACATTACCTTTCCGATCGTGCAGCACCGCAAAATATCCGATTGGAAGGCGATTGATGATCTGGTCAAGAACAAGCTGGCAATGGTCGGGATGGACGGCTATCAGGAGCATTTGCCGGCGTCCCTGTCGGGCGGCCAGCAGAAGCGAGTGGCGCTTGCCCGTGCTATTGCCCTTAACCCGGAAGTGATTCTGTACGACGAGCCGACGACGGGTCTGGATCCGATTCGCTCCGACATTATCAACGAACTCATCCTCAAACTCCAGCGCGAACTGCAGATAACCAGCATCGTCGTCACGCACGATATGAAGAGCGCCTACAAGATCGGCGACCGCATAATCATGCTGCACGACGGCAGGGTGATCGCCGACGGCGATGCGGACCATATTCGCAATCACCCGCATTCGATTGTCCAGCAGTTCGTACACGGCGAGGTAAACGAAGCCGACCTTGCAGCCCTTCGCCTGGGCGGAACAAAGTTCGAGACGCAGTATCTCCCCGAAGATTTCAAATAGGCCGGAGTAGTCTATTCTTATGCATTCGTGTTTGTGTTATTGTGTCGACTGGTGATCAGGGTCCGGCAATGCGACCCCATATTGCAGTCTGCAGCCTGTTGAAGTCGGGATTGTTCTGTGCCGTCGTGACGGAGTCGCCTATTCCATTTGTAAACTCGATGGTTCGTTCGTCGAGCCATTTCCAGTATTCGGCGTGGCCGTCCGCCATCGTAACCGTCGTGCCTTCGCCATGTCGAAGGGGCACGCCGTCCCACCATTGGATCCGGTCAGGCCAGATTGTCCAGCTTTCGGTGCTGGCAAATCCCTCGTCAATGAACACCATGCGAGTGCCCGATGAACGAAGCTCGGTCATTTTCTTGACCACGGGTGCAGGGCCCCCGGCAAAATTCCAATGGCCGTTCATCGAATCAACTATGGCGTATGTCCGCCACTGGTCCTTCTTACCCACAGGACAACGATAGATCTTTGTGGTTTCGTTGTAGGGATAAAGCGATCCCAATTCCAGGCAGGCCATTTGAGCCTCCTCATCGTCGGCGGGGCCGTCCCACCAGCCGACCCAGGAAGGCTCGTCGTGATAATCCGTCAGATTCATCTGAAACCGACGGGGATTGCTGCCTCCGATTTCAGTTACACGGGCGGTCTTGGCGTTGGTAATCCGGCCATCGTTTTCGTCGGCATAGACAACCCAGGAAACGCCAAGGCTGTGAAGGTGAGCCAGGCATACGGCGCGCTTGCCGAGATCGCGGACTTTTTTCAATGAGGGCATCAGGATCGAGAGCAGAAGTGCGATAATCGCGATGACCACAAGAAGCTCGATTAACGTGAAAGCTTTCTCTTTCTTCATTTCTTACATCTCCGAAAGTGACCACTCACAAGACCATGTTTTTCCCGACGGCAATCTGGCTGCCCTGTCAGTCAACCCTTTGTACTATATCACTTTATGGGGTATTGTCAAGGCAATTTTTAGAGGATTGGTATTGTCATTGCTGGTTTGCCAGGAAGTTTACGATTCGACAGGCGAAGCCTTTGCTTCGTTCATTCTTCTTGCCCGTCGTACGCAATGTCAGTGTGTGCTTGCCGTCGTCGAGTTCGGTTTCGAGCATATACGCCCATGGAATGTGCAGACCGCCGCTCCATTGCGTGAACTGGTCGAGCGTTTTAGCCGGCTCTGCGTCCACGCTATACTCGATGATGCCGACGTCGGGACCGGCGACTACGCAGATGCCGACGGCCGCGCCGGTAAAGGACAGTTTCAAGGCGGCGTCCGGCTGGTCGGCTGTGAGCATGGCGATACCACGAAAGCGTGGGCGTGTACCACCGCTGCTGCTGTTCCATGCCGGATCGATCTTCCAGCCGTTGACGATCTGTGCCTCGGCGATATCGGCGTATCGACCGTTGAAATAGCTGAAGGGATCGAGCGGCTTCTCCGGCACAAGATGCGGCTGGATCGAGACGCCTTTGTCAAGGGGTCCGGACCAGACGGTATCGAGCAGACGGTTGATCGATTTGACGTAGATATCGTGGCCAAACGGCGAGGGATGCAGGTTGCGGAAATCGTCTTTCCATGTGAATTCGCCGAAGTTGATTCGCTCGGTCACTTCCTGTGCGAGATTGAGAGAGGTAATGCCGTAATGGTCGGCGACCTTTTCATGGCTTGCGATGACCGGCGGGGTATGGCCGGTGTTGATCATGGGCATGTATTGCGGGTCGATGAAGTGCATCATTATTATGTCGAGGTTTGGGTTGCGATTGAGGGCGCCTCGGATAACGCCTTCCATCCCGCGAATTCGTTCGATTTTGGTGCGGCCGTTATGGAAATCGTTTACAGCGTATTCGACGAAGAGCAGATCGACCGGGCCGTTGCAAAATACCGTATCGGCAAGGCGAAACGAGCCTAACGTCGAGTCGGTCGAGGGAATACCTGCATTGATGAAGTCAAATTCGGTCTCCGGGAAGCGCTTTTGCAGACTCCTGCACATCAAGTCCCGCCAGCCGGTCATGTTCGTGATGGACCCGCCTAAAAACGCTACTCTGCCTTTCCTGGATTTGGCAAACCTGATGCGGCAATTTTGCAGTGGATCCCGCAACTTGAAATATTCGACATTGCCCGTTGCGTGCCTTGTCATAAAATTCACAATCAGTGTCGGATCCTCGAAGCTGTGTGGATGATGGCCGATACCGGGCTTTTCGAGTACTATGATATTTCCGCCGATGTCTTCGTAACGCTGCCGGAGAACCTTCGTATTCTCATCGACAGGCACGACCGTATCGGCTGCGCCGCAGATATTAAGCAGCGGCACTTTGTGCTTTGCCTGAGGTTGCAGGTTGTCGATTGGGTTGCGATCGTACCGCATCGCCTGTTCTTCGGTCAGATTGTAAACCTCCAGACATCGCTGCCAGTCCGGCGCGGAATGTTTGCCATTGCCTTTGCCGCCCGGCCAGGACTTGAAATCGCAGACGGGCGCGTCGGCATAGATGCACGCGACCTTGTCGGGATTCTGCGCCGCCCAGTTGTAGATGATAAGCCCGCCGCGCGACATGCCCTCGAGGGCGGGTTTCTTTGCGAAACCATGCTCTTCGGTCAGGTACTTGTAGAAGGCATTCCAGTGCTCGACAGCCTTCGGCGAACCGAACAATCCCGCCACGTCCATGTAGACCAGGTGAAAACCTTTTTCCAGCAGGGCGATGTCTGTCTGCGGCTGATGACCGAAGAAGCGCGCGCGCCATATCCAGGGCAGGCCCTGTGCGGCGGCGGCGGGGGCAACGACAATGCATTTTCGCGAATCGCACTGAAAGTCGTAGCGGTCAAAGCCGTTCCATGCCGACCGCTCGCCCTCAAAACACCGCTCGTTGACCTGCTCTTTATCCACGGCGGAGGATGCAGGCAGACAGGCGGCGGCCAACGTCAGAATGAACACAGATTTCAAAAGATAATTCTTCATCACCATGAAAATACTCTCCTCAGATCGTTTGGCTGCTATCTTATTGATTCTTCCGGCAGTTCCGTCTTTACGCCTTCGTCTATCGGCATCCGGTCCGGCAGAGCGTCGGTCTCCTTGAGCAGACGTTCCAGGTGTGCCTGCATGTCCTTTACGACGTCTGCATATTTCGGATCGTCGATCAGATTCTTTCGCTCGCCCGGATCGTCTTTCAAATTGTAAAGTTCCGCCATATGCCGATCTGCGGTGCCGTCGCCATGCGGATAATGCACATACTTCCATTCGTCCGTCCGCACGCCCCGCACATTCGGCGTATAAGGAAACTGCTTTTCGTAGTTGTATTCGTACATCCACGCCTTGCGCCAGCCGCCCGCATTGCCCTTCAGCAGTTTCACCCAGCTTGCGCCGTGTATATTCTTCAGAGGCTCCGCCCCGCATACCTGGACTATCGATGGGGCAAGATCGATATTCAGAACCTGCTCTTTGATCCGCGTCCCCGGCTTGGCGAGTCCGGGATAGCGAACGATCAGCGGAACACGAATACTCGCCTCGTGCATCGTTCGCTTGTCGATCATTCCGTGCTCGCCGAGTAAGAAGCCGTTGTCGCTGGTAAACACAAACAGCGTATCGTCCAGTATACCCATCTCCTGCAGTGCATCGTAGACGGCGCCCACGCTGTCATCCACCGAGTTGATCGTACCCGTATAGCTTCGCACAAAATCGACAAACCGGTCCACACCCTCCGGTCGCCTGTCGGGAAAGTTCTTGCGAAATCCGTACAACGGCCCGTAAATCCCATGCCAGGTATCCAGCCGCTCGGTCACCCATTTGGGCTTCGTCGCCAGGTCAAACGCAGACTCCGGATACGGCACGGGTGCCGAATCATACGTGTGCTTGTACTTTTCCTCCGGCACAAACGGACCGTGCGGCGCCTTCTGTCCGAATATCAGCATAAACGGCTTGTTCGCGATGCGGTCGTTCTTCAGCCAATCGATCACCATGTCCGTCACGACGCGAGTATAATACCCCTTTACCTCCTTACGCGTACCGTTGATATTGAACGTGGTGTCGTAGTACTTGCCCTGGCCCTTATGCGTGATCCAGTAATCAAAGCCCGGCCGCTTCTCGTCGTCCTGCTCGCCCATGTGCCACTTGCCGATATAGGCGGTGTTGTAGCCTGCCTCCTGGAGCCGCCGCGGGTAGCTGGCCAACTCCACAGGATAATGGGTAAAGTTGTTCACCACGCCGTGCGAGTGTGCATACAGCCCGGACAAAAACGACGCCCGACTCGGCGAACACAGCGACGTCGTAACAAACATATTCTCGAACAACGCTCCCTCCCGCGCCAGCCGGTCCAGGTGCGGCGTCTTAATACCCAACAGCGGCCTGGGATGCACGCCAACGCAGTCGTCCCGCTGATCGTCCGTAAGGATCACCACCACATTCGGCCGCTTACCCGCCGGCGCCGATTGACATCCCCCCAGCGCAATACCCGTCGTCGTCAACCCCACTACCTTCATAAAATCCCGCCGCGTCTGCAACATCTTCATATCTGCCTCCCTGTTTTATCTGAGATTGGCATTAGTGATTCTGGTGGGGTAAACCCCACCTTACGAATTCAAGCGTATCAAGCCCATCGCAAAAACTCAAGTGATTTTGGCATCACGACATTCCTGTCTACCGTCTTATGTTTGTGCATGTTCGAGAACTCACCATGGAGACCCCTAGTCCAGTTTGTCCGAAGCGAGAATATCGTCGTCTCGCCCCTCATTGTCCTTCTGATTGGGACCGAACGAGGTAACCGTTACAACATATGTTTTTCTGTTGTAGGTGACATTGTAAGGATTGTCCCAGAGATCAAAATAGATGTCTCCTCCTTTGAGTCTCGTACTGTCAAATTCAGTGCCATAATCCTTCAACATTGAGACCCATCCATTTGGAAATTGGGAGGGCAGCAGAGGTTCATCGTTGAGATAAGCCTTGAAATAGTCAAGGATAGTCTGTGCCTCCTTCCTGACCAATTCCACCTTCGAGTTCTCAAAGTCGTCCCGGAACCTTCGGGCCTGTGGATGTTTACATTCGGCTGCGATCCGACTTAGATACTTCCGAAAATAAGGGATCTGATAGGCCGTGCGAAAACGCGAGACCGATCTTCTCTTGTTCTGAGTTACAAGGTTTTCAACATATTTGGAGATCACCGTCAGATCATCGATAAGAACGTCTCGAGAGGTCTGCCCATCGGGGCCTACGAACAGGAATTGGCCTGCTTTTCTCTGTGCCTCATTTTGGTCTCCGGTAACGAAATCAACTTGCAGGCTGCTGATATGCAGACGCCCCGGAGAGGATGATGAAAAGGTTATCATAGTGACATTGCGATGTATTATATCCTGCGGTGTCGAATACTTCAAGGGCCTGTCCAGAAATGCCCCAAGGTCTCTGGTTGTAAATCGCGGCTTGGGCGCAGCCTCGCTGTAATCGGGTCGATCATTAGCCGCAAATCTAATCTGCAGGTCTTTGATCCCGCTTTGGGCCGGCTGTGCAAGATTTTTTACTCGAACAGGTCCTATTTCCCAATACCCCTTCGAGCCGGGCGCCGTCGCCAGAGAAACCTGGTGTGCCCCTTCTTCGAGTTCGACTTGGCCCCATTTTTCCCAGATGTGTGCTGTACCAGGGCCTTTCATGCCCAATACGCAAGAGTTGCCATCGAGTGAGAAAAGCACCGAACAGCCGGGATCATTTGCTTCGCCCTGACAAACCAATACTTCGATTTCGTATCTGCCGGGGGTATCAATATGGAGCAAGCCCTTTGCCGTGGAAGTAGGGTCTTGATTGCTATTGAGCGTAAGACAGATCATCTTGCCGCGCTGATTGCTTCTAAAGCCCCACTGGCCGGTTTCTGTGAACACCTCCTTAACAGAGAATGTGGTCCATTCACTTTCGACGGGCATGCATTCAATATCAAACACGGCTTTTCTAATGGCAATATCGCGGGGGGTGACGAGAAAACAGTGTTGAGCATCACCACTTGAAAAGGTTATCGCCGGCCCCTCAAGAAGTACGCTTTCTCTACCGGCTGGCATTTGGGGATAAACTAATTCCCCGGTGCGTGCGTCCAGTGCGAACGAATTGCGAAGAAGGTCGAACATATAGGCCGGGACCGCTCGACGAGGGACACCCTGTTTTCTTCTATCTTCTTCCCAGTATTGTCGAAATGCACAATATCCAAATCCGACTAATGTCGGTTTGTCGTCTGCATCCCCGATTGGCGGAAAGTACTTTGAGCCTTTATGGAAACATTCTTCAGCGGAAAGGCATCGGCGAGGCGCGGATATCTGTCGCACCTTATGGCCGATCACACTGACATGCGCAATACTGTCGCCCTGAATAATAACTGAAATTCGAGATGTCAAAATCGGTATGGATTTGTATTCCATACTAAACTTGATCGAATAGCCCTCCACTTCTGTGTGCTTTTGGCCTCCCACCGCAAATTTTGTCAGCATCATTCGCCTGATATCAACGAGCACTGTTTTGTCCGAAAGCAACGGAAAATGCCGAGCAATGAAATCTTCCGCCATCTTTTGAGCTTCGGCAAGACTGAGCGTTGACGGCTCTTTACGGTTGCCTGGTCGGTCAAAATTAACACCTCCGTCGTCATCCATACGTTTCTTGAAGCCGGGTATGTCGACACTCTGAATTGAAGTGTCCACGACAAGTTCAATATCCCCGGCCTGGATGCCTTCATAATCGGGCAATTTGCCCTTGATTTTGAAGGGTATATCTTCCTTTGCATGAACGTCGGCAAGGACGTTGTCGACCTGAATGAAGCAGATGGCAAGCGTGGACAGAACAAGCTTCAACAGTGCAGTTGTCGTTGTATCTTCCTGCATGCTTGGAGTTCCTTAACAAGAAGGTTGGTTCGAAAAAACTCTTTATCCTTTATGACTATACACGAAATGCTGAAGGATTGCCAGAGATGAATCGAGTTGAAAAATGTGTGGTTTTTTAATGTTGACATGCACTATTGGCAGCATGTTGTGTCAAAGCCTGCCACAGAGCAATGTGATGCGTTTATCCGCCGGCGCCGACTGACACCCCTCCAGCGCAATACCCATCGTCGTCAACCCCGCCATCTTCATAAAATCCCGCCGCGTCTGCAACATCTTCATATCTGCCTCCCTGTTTTATCTAAATCTGAATACACCAAAACCCACTCAAACCGCCCTTAGCCCAGTAAACAGTAATCACTTATTACTTCCCTCTCTTGTGGCCGTGTAACGGCCTTCGATTCTCATCTCATTGTTGTCAGTCAACTGGTGCCTGTATCTCCCATCGACCTCCACTGTCTTGCCGTCATGGCCGGTCACCGGTTTTTCCCAGTCCACTTTTCCGCCCCTTTTCAGGATACACATTCCGTCCCTGGTAAACTCGCGGCTGCACACCTGTCCTCCGAAGCGGTATGTCCACACGCCGACGAATTCACCGGGTGGAACGGTTTTTGACTTCCGAACTGCAGCGGTCTTGAGCTTTGCGTTCGTGGCGGGAACCGGATCCGGATTGCGTCGCTGGAGCTCACGCTGGATCTTCCAATCCCTGGGCGCCGGGTCGAAGTTGAGGATACGGATTTCACGCCGCTTCAGCTTGATGCCGATGGTGTCGCCGTAATGGTATTCCACTTTCAGCCCGGCAGTGCTTTCAGCAATCGGAGATGACAACTGAAACGGGCCGCTGTCGGGAATCAGGCCGAAGCGGCGATCGAGCGTGATCGAATACATCGTCTCCTCGTCGGATGGATTGTGGATGGAAACATAACCGCGCGTCCTGTTCCATGCAGTGTAGCCGTAAACTTCGCCTTTACGCGGATTCCCGCCGTGCATGCGGCAGCGAGCGAACAGCGGAAACACATCGTCAAGCCAGTGGAGGCCTTCGGCGAGCACGTCCCAGTCGGGCTCCTGCAGATTCCCGGGAGTGATGTACAACTCGACAAAGCCCGTGCCGCGAGAGAGATTCATGTACAGGTAGTCCCGAAAGGCTTTCTTGCTTTCACCGCTGCGCCGCTTCTTCGGTTCGTGGTTGAAAAGCGAATGCATCGGGTACTGCGTATCTTCCACCTTCCAGATTTCATAGTAGACCCCGTCGCGATAGACCAGTTCCCCGGTCCGGTCAGCGCCACGCGCGGCATCGCCCGCGTTGATCATCCAGACCGCATCGATGTACATCAGCCACCATGGACTCAGGTAGGCGCCGTTGGATATGACGATGTAGATATCAGGATTGATTTCACCCAACTTCTTGAATATCCGCATCATTCGTTCTGTGCCTGCCGCCAGATAGTAGGTCTTGAGTTCGTCGTACTTTGCATCGTTCAGGATCCGGTCGGCGCTGCCGATTCCCTCGGTCCCGAGCTGCGGCATGTAAGGAATGCCGTATCGGTTGCCGTTCAACTCGAAATCGCGAGTGTTCAAATGGCCGAACAGTCCGTCGAGCTTGAAGTAGGCGATTCCAAGCTCCGCCAGTTCGACCATGCGATCTTCGAGCAACGGCATGTATTTCGGGCCCGCGAGCGACATATAGTTGTCCAACGCCTCGAAGCCCTTTTCCTTGTAGAATGGAACCGCCCAGCGCGCCCCGAAATTGCAGCCTGGACTCATCCACAAGCCAAGCCGCGATCCGGCTTTTGCCGCGTTTGCCCGGGAGCTGGAGAAATCGATGTCGAACTTGTCATTCACCTTCCAGGTCTTGTCCGTCCAGTCGTCGTGTGTGGTTTGCCACCCGGAGTCGATCACATAAGCACTCAGCGGCCTGTTCCCGCGCTCAAGCACCAACTCGCGGTGAATGATCTCGATGCTTTCCTTGAACCGTTCGCGACTGACGCTGCCGCCGCCGTTGAACCAACTGTTGTATTGCGTTTGAAGGCGCAGCGGACGCGCGCGGACACGGTCAATGTAGTTGAAAAAGGCCTCCTGGTTGAATTCAGGGTCATCCGCCACCCCAACCACCGCAGGCCACGTATGGTAGGCAACCCCCGGTTTCAGTTCGAATCCCCAGAGATACCCGGCAAACATGTTTTCACCTTCCACATGATTGTAGGCCGCTGGAAATTCGATGCCCCAGAAGGTTGCGCTCCTGGTCGTGTACAGCGGCTGTCCGAGTCCCGGCGACCACTTGCCACGGCTGTTGATCGCCTTTAGCGTGTAGGGCTGATTCGCGTCCGCCAGCGAAATCGCCTCCACGTCGATCCGCTCTAACGTCACCGGCTTCTCGGAACTGATCACCAGACGCTTCCGGGCATAAAAATCCTCCGGCTTCAATTCGTAACGAACCTCGATCGTCAGCCCGTACTTCTTGTTCTCGAGTGCAAACGCCAGCCCTCCGGCAAACCGGATGGGGCTTGCTTTGAAGTCCGCCGACGTCAGCACCACATCAGTTCCCGTGACGTGGGTTCCCTCCGAGATGCGTAAGCGAAACTCGTCGCAGGAAGTGGGTATTGCCATTGTGCCGGCAACCTTGTTCTCGATCTCCTTCGTGAACAGGCGATCCTCTTCCACCGCCACCGTTCGGCGCAGGAATTGGTTTTCCACCGAAAACTCCGCGGCCTGTCCAATCGAAACGCCGATAGACAGCAAAGCAATAATGGTGCACAAATAATCCATATCACGTTCCTTTATCCGAGACCTTCCGTTCTGCTTGTCACGCACTACTAAAATTTCCCATCAATACATGCTCAGTGATTCTGGTGGGGTAAACCCCGCCCTACGAATTCAAGTCGTTGACGACGTTTTGCGGTTTTCCCGCGAGAAAGACCCTTACGTTGTCTACCGCCACGTTTAGTAATCGTCCTCTGGCTGCCAGGGTCGCCCAGGCGATGTGCGGTGTGATGTGGCAGTTTCGAGCCGCCAGCAGCGGGTTGTCTTTTTCGGGCGGTTCCGTCGAAAGCACGTCGAGGCCGGCGCCGGCTATCTTTTCACTGTTCAATGCCTCCGCCAGCGCCTGCTCGTCGATGAGCAGGCCGCGGCTGGTGTTGATCAGAAGAGCTGTTTTTTTCATCATCGCAAGGCGCTCGCCGTTTATTAGTCTTTCCGTCTGGGGTGTGAGCGGGCAGTGCAGGCTGATGA
>JAGHBX010000393.1 GCA_021160785.1 Planctomycetota bacterium
CAGCAGCGGTTTATGGACTTTATGGGGAGGTTGAACCGGCCGGGGGGGCTTGACGCTTATACCAAGGAGGCGATGTCGATTGCCCTTTCGGTGCATGCCAAATGCGGTCCGTGCCTGAAATTGCACGTGCAGAAGGCGAGAGAAAAGGGCTTCACCGAGGAGGAAATCGACGAAGCGGCCTGGATGGGTATTGCATTCGGCGGGGCGCCTGTTATGATGTTCTATAAGACCAATAAGCCGCAATAACTATGCGGAGGTGACTGGTGACTGGTGTTGCCCGCGGTCTTCAAAGCCGTCGTTGGGTCGATAAGGTCCAGGGTGGGTTCGATTCCCATTCGCCTCCGCCATTTTCTTTTTCCCGCCCTGGCGCTGTGAAAAATTCGGTTTTTCGCCTGTGCCAGTCCCGTAGAGGCCACCTGTTACGGCCTCCAGTGTCCGTGATACCATTCGCCATGACAAGGGCTCTCTCATAATAATTCCAGTTAAAAAACGCCGATACTTCGATAGCCGGACTAAACCATAAGCTTTCTGGATTCCCGCTTTCGCGGGAATGACATCAACGGTCAATCGGCTCTAATTAACTGAATTTGATATCAGTCGTCGGCATTCGGCGGCAGGTTCCGGTACCAGGTAAAGGCTAACGTCAGTATCGCCAGAAGTGCAATGACAAGACATATGCCTGCATAACTGTACCAGTGCCCGACGAGATACATTGGGGCCAGATAGATGCAGGCTATGGCGACCATGCCCAGGAGGACATTTAGAATTGTCAGCGATATGCTTTCGGATTTATCGTCGTGCTGTTCGGCGGACAGGTTGGCGGCGTCTCGGATGGGCTTCCAGCAGCCGAAGGGGCGGACAGTGACGTAGAATCTGGCGAGGGTTTGCGTCTCGACGGGTCTTGTCAGCAGTGATGCGAGGATGCTTGCGGCAAGTGAGGCGCCGCAGATTAGAGGGAATACTATGTAGATGGGGGTGTTCGGACTGAACAGCGCGGTGAGCGAGAGGATTATTCCAGCGAAAGAGCCGAATGCGTAGCCGATGCCGTTTATGCGCCACCAGTACCAGCGGAGGACATTGGGGACGACGACGCCGGCGCTCAGCGCCATCATCATCCACCCCCAGATTTGTGCGATGGAATCGGCGCAGAAGCCGATCGCGACACCGGACAGGACGATGAAGATCGTGGCGATGTAACTGAAGCGCACGGCCTCGTGTTCCGAAGCATTGGGGCGAAACCAGACCTGCCAGATATCGCGAACGATGAAGGATGCACCGCTGTTTACGGTCGAACTGAAAGTCGACATAAACGCCGCCAACAGCCCTGCGATTACGACACCACGGATGCCATCGGGAAGGAATCTCTGGAGAACGAGGGGCATTACTGTTTCTGAGTCCGTAATACCTGTGATTTCTGTAATTGCCAGAAGTGCAATACCAGCGCACATTGCCCAGCGGACGACAAGAAACAGGCTCCAGGCTGCGCCGATCTTTGCGGCGTCCCGAGGTGTGCGCGCCGCTAAGAATCGCTGTGCATCGTACATCTGCGCCGGGCCGCCGAGATTCAGCAGCAGGCCCTTGAGGACCCACACGATGACCATCGCGCCGAAGAATACGAACTTTGCGTCGTCGGTGCCGGCCAGTTCCGGGAGCGTCCACGGAATACGAAGGGAGGTCCAGCCGTCGGGCAGTGAGGCGAGATCTTCCGGCGACAGTCGGGACCAGGCGATGTATGCGACGAAGATGCTGCCGAGGGTCAATATGACCGTCTGCAGGCAATCGGTGACCACGACGCTGTAGAGGCCGCCGAGGATGACGTAGAGAGTAGTTATGGAGATGACCGTAATCGCCAGACATGCCGGTTCGTGCTCCGTGAGGAGGTTCTGCAGCCAGCCTATTGATGTGTGGTCGGCGAGTCTCTCTAATGGGATGTATACTGAGGCGAATTTGCCGATGCCCTGGTAGGCATAGCCGATGAAACATGCGGTGAAGATTATGGCGATGAGCGCAGACGTAATTCGTGCGAGCCTTCCCGGGCGACCGGAGCCGAAGCGCGTCTCCATCCACTCCGCCGCCGTCATGACATTCGATCGGCGTACCCATTTGCCCATGTAGCCCATGAAGAAGGCGCCCATGAGAAACCCCCACATCCAATGATGCCACATCGACTTGAAGCCCAATACAAAGAGAATCGACACAATCCACATCGTGCCCGTGATGTCGAAGTTGGACACCGATCCCGACATTGCAAGCGCCAGCCAGTGGAGGGATTTTCCGCCGAGGAAATAGGACTCGAGATTCTTCGAGGCGCGCTTCTGGTACCAGCAGCCAAGCGCGATGACGACAATGAAGTATAGGGCGATTATTGCGTAGTCAATTGGCTGCATGGTTTATCTTACGGCTTTGAACATTGCGGTTATGTTTTCGGGCGGGACGTTTGCGAGTATGTTGTGGACCTGCTGGAATATGAAGCCTCCGCCGGGGTTGAGGATTTCCACCTGCTGCTTTACGTGTTCGGCGATCTGCTGAGGCGTTGCATTCGGCAGGATGTCTCTTGTGTCGCAGCCGCCGCCCCAGAAGGTTATGTCTTTTCCGAATTCGGTTTTTATTTCTTTGGCATCCATACCTCTGCATGTGATCTGGACCGGGTTGATGGCGTCCAGGCCCGCTTCGATCAGGTCGCCCAGAAGCGGACGCACTCCGCCGCAGCAGTGAAGCTGGACCTTGACGTCGGCAAGTTCCTTGGCGCGCTTGAACATTTTTGCGTGATAAGGCTTAAAGTAGCGATGGTACATTTCCGGCGACATCAGCGGTCCGTTCTGGCCGCCGAGGTCGTCGCCGAAGAGAATCACGTCGATATACGGACCGACTGCGGCGAGCCACTTTTCAAGGTTTTTTATATGGATGGAATAGAGCTTTTCGGTAAGCTTCATGAGCTGGTCGGGATAGAGCGCCATGTATGTCAGGTAGTTGTCCATGCGGTAGAGCCACTGGGGCAGTTCAAAGAGATTGCCGCCGAACAGACCCACAATCGCACGGTCGGTGGAATCGCGAAGCGCCTTTGCCGCCGCCGCCATCGCACCGTCGGGATCCTCCGGCGAAATATGGGCGCCGGGGTGCGGGGTCCCGGACCATATGGTTTTGGCGAGGACGTCTTCCAGGTCGGAGAAATCATCGTCGGAGATGCCGCGGTCCATCAGCGGAAAGCTCGTCTGCTCGAAATAGAGACAGCCCTTTTTCTGTACGCCGAGTTCAAATCCGTTGGCGGCGAGCAGATACCAGTCGGGCCCTCGTTTTTCGACGTTGATATAACAGGGAATCCGGCAAGGAGTTCCGTCTGGGAGCACCCAGTCTTTCCAGTCGGCGTCATCGAGAAGAAAACCTCTGCCCATTTCGATTACGTCGACGCCGAAGAGGTCGAGCACGTCGTCGTCGACAATCGCTAATTGCTGGACCATGTCATAGACGCGGACGGGCTTATCAACAAGAGCGAGATGCTTTCGCAGCCTGGCATACGCAATCGCCGCGATGCCGGAGGAGCGGTGGCCAGAAAAGTCTATCGGGACCTTATCCGGCTGTTCGTGATTCAGGGCAGCCAGCACTCTCTGTCTTGAATTCATACGCCAAATCCCTTTAACGCGGCGATATACGCAGGGTCACTATCTCCCACGGAGCCATCTCTATCGATCTCTTGACCTCGGAAAGCTCTCGTTCGTTCAGATCGCTCAGCAGGACGGTTTCATATCCTTGATCATTCAGTCTGACTCTCGCATCTTGCTTCTGCCCCGACGCATTGAACAGTCGGAGTATCAAGCCTTCGCCGTCGTCGGAAGGTTTCATCGCTGTCGCGATAACGTCTACGGGACTGACCGTCAGCAGAGACTTCTTGCCAGGTCGATTCGGCGAACACGGAACCACAACCAAAGGCTGTCCCTTGCCGACGGCAAACCTCGCCGCCTGCGGCGCGCTGAACTTAGCGTGCGGCTGAATATAATAGCGGAAGGTATGCAGCCCCGACTGGGAAGCCTTGTAATTCGTCTCCCAGTAGTTGTTCATCACATACGAATACAGCGTTGCGGAAGGGGCCAGTTTCCGAATCCATCCCACCGACGACCGCGGATCGTTCGTAATCGCGCCCACCTCAACAAGCGGAGCGTCCGGCGTTACCCACGTTACACCATAGTCGCCGTTGGAGATATCCGCCCACCGCTGGATAGTGAAATAGTTCTTGCACGCCCCGGCAAGCTGATCGATCTCCGGTCGAACCACCGCAAACGGAATGTCCATTCGCATGACACCATCGGGAATGTTGAACGGAAAGGCAATGTGGACCGCTTCCTGTTTGTAGATGTTCTTTTTGTCAATCGTATCGATGATCTCAATCGAATCCCTCACACGCATAAGACGAACCTCGCGCGTTAGCTTGTTGCACCCGGGCGCCTCCGAGGCGATCAGCAAAGAAGCAATCAGCCCGCCGGTCTCCTTGACGCTGATCTTAACCGGCCCGTTTCGTTTCGGCGACCGCGGGTCTCTGCCTTCGACATAGAAGTAATCGTTAAGTCCCATCCCGGCCTTCGTATCGACAAGATCATGCTCGGCGCCGGCGTACTTGATACTCGCAATCGCGCCGGTCTTGTCGTCGATGACGATTTTCATTGATTTCGACGTCAAGGTGTTTCCCGCCGCCGCCGGTCCGGAGGAGTACTCGGCAGGCTCTTCGTCATGGAATGTAAAGCAAACCGAACCGAACGCGGGGACACACGCGGCGACGAACGCAAGCTCGCCCGTCGACAGCCGCTGCGACGAAACCGGGGCGCCGTTCCTTCGAACGCAGTCGCCCGCCACCGCCATGTCGGCCGGAAGGACCACGATATCCGTCCGCATCCACGAGCACGTATTGAACACCTCGACAGCCGACACCTTGCCGCTTTTGTATTTCACTGCACTCAGCGAATCGCCTAACAGTTGCTTCGACCTCTTGTCAGCATTCAGCGC
This sequence comes from Planctomycetota bacterium, assembly GCA_021160785.1. GTDB lineage: Bacteria > Planctomycetota > Phycisphaerae > Sedimentisphaerales > Anaerohalosphaeraceae > B28-G16. Next base: position 4,996 of record JAGHBX010000393.1, read on the forward strand.
AAACGCCTGTTTGATCTTCCATTGGCCTTTGGTGAAGTCGCCTTCGGGATCGCTTATGCTGTTCCATGAGCCCCACGTGTGCTCGTCGTAGAGGATCGCTTCGCGGTATGCGTCATGGAACTTCTCAGCAGGGTATTTATCGGGCGACAGCATTGCATAAAGTGTTTGCGCCTGAACGAGCCGTTCGGCGGCGGCGCGGTTCATCGCCGTTTCGCGCGCCGACGAGCCTGCGCCGTCTTCCCAGTACGGTGTGAAGTCGCCGCGGACCGTTGGGATATCTTTGGCATAGCGATTCTCGAAATCACGAAACATCTGTGACGGCGAGCCGATGATCATCTTCGGGTAGGCATACTTCTCGTTCCATGCCTTGACGATATCCGGCAGCATCGGGTCGGGTGGACCGTTGTCAGAGCCGATGTTGTAGCGAATCTGCACGATGTCGTATGGAAAGCCCTTGTTCTCGAGGCGTTTGAGGTAATCGAATATCCGGGTGGGTTCGAGCTTGCGGTCGATCTTCTTGTAGTTGAGGCCCGTGTGGAACCATGAGTAGCCCATGCCCGCCATCCAGCACAGGACCTTGTCTTTGCCCGACGGCGACTCCCAGTAGAAGGGTTTGTCGCCCCATTCCGACAGCGTGTAACCAATACGGGTGCTGGAGTTCGGGCCGATGGAGAGGTATTTTACGCCGCTTTGAGCAAGGACGGGTATCAGGCCCCACGTATAACCGGGCACGTCGCTGATCATTGCAGAGTCTATGGTAATGTGATACTTCTGCCCAAAGCGCCTTGCGCAGCCCGTAAGTTCCAGAAGTTCCTCCGGGCGCGGAAGCGCGGTTAGCTCATTGCCGTACAGTGCGTCGAGGCTGATATAGCCCTTCTTGACGGCGTCGATGAAGCGTTTTTCTTTTTCGGCTGAGGCATTCCTCAAATAGCTGTCGACGGCCCAGAGCCCTTCGGGCAGCCATTTGAAACGGGCTTCGGGCGGATAGTCTTTTGTCTTGGCGCCTAATTCGATGGCCTGATCAAGATAACGCCATTGCATCTGTTCGACCTCGGTCTGGACGTGTGTGTAGCCGATATCAAGGTGCGTATGATGGAGCATGTAGATGACCCATTTGCGAACGGGTTTGATGGTAAGCGTTTTATGGGCCAGGGATTTGCCCCGGACTTTGACTGTAACGTCAACTTCCGTGTCCTTTGCAACGGCAGGGGCAAGTCCCTCGATGATTTGCGTGCCTGAGACGACCGAGTGCTTTTTCGAGTCATTGCCGTTGACGGTCAACACGGCATCGACCGAATCTCCTATATGCTGAACTGTTGCGAGAACAGGTTGATAGAGTTTGTTGTTCTGCTCAATCAGGTAGGGACTGGCGTATATATCGGCGATCCGCGTAACTTTATCAAGCGGCGCGGCTTCGACGGCAACGGGTGTGGTGAGTTTCAGATAGTCGTAAAGCAGCCAGCTTCCTTCCAGCGACGTTATCGTGATCTTGTTGTTGCCCGCCTTCAGCACACGGGCGCCGAAAGGAACGGTCATGATATGCTCGCGACCTTTGGATACATCGCCGGCGCCGGACGCATCGCCTCCTCCCTTGGGTGGTGTGCGAATAAACGTCCGGTCATTGATCTTGATCTCCATCCTGGGCGGTTTGGTGCTGTGGGTATCGACAAAATCGATCAGGAGTTCGCACTCGCCGGTCTTTGGCGGGGCTTTGACGGCAAAGATGATGGTTATCGTATGGCTCTTACTGCCCGCCCACGCATCGGCGGGACCCGGCTGGATGTACGGAAAATCTTTCTTTGCATCGGAGTGCCCCACGATAAACATCGCACCGTCCGGAAATCGCGAAGAATACCGTCCACTGTCGCCCGGACCCAGGGCAAATTCCGAGGTGTCATTATCCACCTTGCCAATCCGCCACAGGACTTTGCCGTCCGGACCGGGATTGGCCGCCGATGCATCAATAAAACCTGCCGCGCAGACACATAGCACAAGCAGGATATGACTTTGTCTGAGATTTGATCGCTCAATCATGTGTAATAGAATACCAAAGTTCTTCCCGCATGTCCAGTTACTGTTATATTTCAGGAATATTAATGCTTGATTCGCCAGACGATCGCGTTGAGCCCCTTTTTGAGGTCTGCAAGTGGGCCGGCGATTGGTCGTGTATATTTCTTCCCGTTGATGTCGGTATTTACTTTGACAGGGTTGCCGTAACGGTCCTCAATTGTCTGTCCGACAGTCGGAAAGACACCGACCAACTCAGCATTGACCCATGGTCCTTTCACACGAAACGGTGCGTCATTCATGGAAAACGTGATCGTGGCTCCTAAAGGATGGCCTTTGATGGTCAATCCCGTGACATAAGGTTCGACTACACTGTTCTTGTCGTCAAAGGAACTCTTCCTGGCCCCCTCCACAAAGATGTTGTAATCCGACGCGTAGCCGGGAGCTGTTTTCACCTTGTCGAGTCCCTGTCGGACGAAGATGTTGTTGAACCATTTGTCATCCTGGGCAGTTCCGGATTTGCGTCCGGCCCCTAACGTCGTATGCGGCCTGTAATATGCAGACTGGCGTTTGGTGTCCGGACTGTACTCGTAGCCACAATCGACAAACAGATTGTGCGTGAATACAGTAGCCTCGGAATTGCTCCTGGTCGGCTGGCCGATGAGGATGTTGTTATCGACAAGAATGGGGCCGTGGTTCATCTCCAGGAAGACGGCAGCGGCTTCGGTGTTGTATATGATGTTGCGGGTAATCCGGATGCCCTGGTTGCCGAAGTCAATCCAAATGCCAAAAGCACCCTGTTCTTGTCGGTAAACACCACGGATCAGATTGTCGCTGATGACGGTATCCACGCTATTGTGAAACTTGATCGCAGCAGTCTCCCAGCCGCCAAATTCCCTGCGGTAATTAGTGTCTTCGATGAGATTGCCGCAGATCAATGAGCGGGTAGCCCCTTTCTGGCCGGCGATGCCCGCTTGTCCACACCGCCGGATGACGTTGTTGCGGATGATGTGATCTCCATAGGCGTCAATGTCGCTGTAATCAACGCCGGGCGCATGTCCCAGGATAATGCCAACACACCGCGCGTTTGTGATCGTGCAATTCTCGATGATCCAGTGCTTTCCCATTCGTGGGCCGACAGCACCAGTTTGCAGATCCAAGACCGGCGGCGCCCAGTTTGCAGCGGCATGCATGAAATGAAAACCATCGACAGTAATGTATTTGAGGCCGGTGATTTCAGGCATAAAGAGGCTTTCGCGAACGTTAATCTCCGTCAATTCCGTGTTGGGATTTGCCTTGCCAAAGTTAGCCCAGATAGTCGTCATATCTTTATCCACCTGACAATGCCAGGCTTGCTCTGCTTCTGCTACCTTTTGTGCTGTTTGTTTTTCGTAAAAGGCCTCACCGTTTAGATAGACGTCGCCGCGGTGATGCCACTTGCCATAATTCAGCCAGCCCCCGGAAACCTCCAGCGAGTAAGGGTTGTATTCGTCGAAGAATGTGTTCGGCAACTCGACTTTCCAGACACCACCCGCCTGGCGTTTCCAGGAGGTGATGCGTTCGGAACCTTTGATTAAGACTTCTTCGCCTGGCGCCGACCTGTAGGTGA
>JAGHBX010000098.1 GCA_021160785.1 Planctomycetota bacterium
CAATGGGGAAGTATCATCACCGAGGCAAAACTCGAATAGTCGGGCCAGGAACTTGACTCGAAACGAAAAATCCTGTCTCCGTGCTATCCAATACGATATCTGCGCAAAGAACGCTCCCCACAACTCCTGTACAAGAACCGTCTCTTTTTCTAGGCGTTTACGCGGTACGAAATGATTAAAGACTTTACCACGCCTTGGCCGGCGGCGGAAGCCAAAAGGTCTCCAGTTTACATCATCAAGAACACCATGGCAAACGATCATAAAAGCCGATCTGCACTGATTATCAAGCGAGGGCATTTTGTTAAACCGTCCTTTCCTTACACCACCATGACCGTATTGCTGGCTTTTCCTTCGCCGGATTTATTTATTGCTATAATGCGATATTTGAGTTGGGTTTTTCCCGGCGGGGCTACTAAAGCCCGCCAATGCTCTGGTAAAGTAAACCGTTTATGTGGAAAAGTCAACTGGATTTGTGGGTAATCAGGTTCGACTCTAAGTGTTTGCTATGGCGAATAATAGGGGTGATTTTCAATAAAGCTGCTTCGGAAACGAAAAACTTTGACAGTTCAAAGTGATTTTTATAACTCAAACTGACCGACATGTGAGGTATTGTGATTGTAAGGCTTTTGTTGGCTGATATTTACATAAAATTGTTTCGGTAATGCCAATTGAAATCTAATTGTCAATAAAAGCGCCTGCCGCGACGGGCGCTGGCACGGCGGGTGTGTGCAGGATTCCGGCGAGAGGTCGGCGGTACGGAAACCCCGTGTTGCCACACGGGGCTGAATACCATGCTTAAACCCGAAGACGGGCGTAAGCATGCCACCCAACGCCGTGAACTAAATTTGCAAGAGATGTGTGTGAGATTATTTTCTGGTAGTATGTAAAGTTATTGTCAGCAGAATATTAGCTTTCTTGTAGTCTTCTTTCTTTCGCCCTTTCAGGGCTTTAGTAAGTGTTATGGTACTTTTTTCGGGGGCTTACGCCCCCGGCTATGCGTTCTTTCGGCCCTTCGGGCCTAATAACATGCTTAAACCCGAAGACGGGTGTAAGCATGCCACCCGACGACTTGTTAATTGCAACGAGAGCACCTCTCTACGAGTACGTAGAAAGGTGGCACCCGGCGTGGAGAAAATAACGAATGACGAAGCTCGAATGACAAAACAATGACGAATTTTGAATGTCGAGAAAAACCACCCCCAAGGATACTTGAGCATGGCACCCGACCTTCGGGCCTGATACTGGCTGCCAAGCTAAGTTGGGTCGGGCAAATGAGTTTGAAAATTGTCGCCAGAAATAAATCTCGCACACCTATGCCTGAGGGGTGATATATTACTCGTGCAATTGGGATAATTCGCGTTTAAGATGTACGGCATAACAAATACGGTTGTGATGGAGAAAATATCATGGTTAACCTGCGATCTAGAACGTTTCTGGTGGTTGTTGTAGTTGTTTTTGGGGGTGTTTTGAACGCTGCCGAAGATAATTCAACAGGGGATCTTGATGCGGGGCGGATTGATGCGGTATCGGCGATGCTGTCGGAGAAGCCGGGAGGGTTTGGTGAGCCGATCGGTAATCGTAAAGTGTGGGATGAGCTGGCGAAGAAAAGCAGTTTTAATAAGGTTATCCGTCGTGCGGAAAGTCATCTAAAGAACCCAATACCGGAATCGAGCGATGAATTGTACCTGAACTTTTCCCGCACGGGTAACCGAACCAACTGGGAAAGAGTAAGCAATCAGCGTTTGAGACGGTTTAAGGAGTTGGTTCTGGCGGAATGCCTGGAGGATAAGGGGCGATTTATCCAGTCTATTGATGAGAGCATTCGCGCGATTTGCGACCAGAGATGTTGGGTCATGCCGGCCCACGACCGGTCGCTGGTGAATTTTCACGGCAAGCAAATTGATATTGATCTGCTTTCATCAAGACTGGGCTGGAACATGGCCCTGACGAATTTTCTGTTGGCGGATCGGATTGGTGCTGATACCCGACGGTTGATACATGACAACGTGCAGCGTCGTGTGCTTGATCCTTTTATGGCGATGGTCAGCGGCAAGAGGTCGCTGAACTGGTGGTTCAAGTGTACGAACAACTGGAACTCGGTATGTCTGGCGGGAGTGGTTGGGGCGGCGCTTGTTCAGTTGGAGGAGCCTCGGGAGAGGGCGATATATATAGTAGCAGGTGAGCATTATTCGCTGAACTTTCTGAAGGGGTTCACGGCGGATGGATATTGCAGCGAAGGGCTGGGCTACTGGAACTATGGTTTTGGCCACTATATTCTGTTAACCGAATTGGTTTTTCAGGCAACCGGCGGCAAAGTTGATTTACTGGACAGGGACAAGGCGCAGTCAGCAGCTACGTTTGCCAAGCGTATCGAGATTATCAACAGTGTCTATCCATCTTTTGCTGATTGCGGTGTTTACAGCAAGCCTGCCAGTGAAATTATGTATTATATCAGCCGGCGGCGAGGACATGGCTGGACTAAATTCGACACGATTGATACCACCGGGCCGTACGGTAATCTGTTTGAGACGCTGATGTATTCATTTGACAATTCCGCTGCAGGTGAATCGCCGGCAAAAGGTGTCAAAGAGGCGACAAAGAAGCGGGACTTTTTCCAGGAGGCGGGCATCCTCATCTGTCGGGGCGGCAGCAACAAAAAGGTTCGCCTGGGAGCAGCTATCAAGGGCGGGCACAACAACGAGCACCAC
>JAGHBX010000527.1 GCA_021160785.1 Planctomycetota bacterium
CGAACACCCCCATGCGGAATAATCCTATCTCAAGACAGCTTTATTATAGCAGAAAGCCGTGTTTTTGTCAAGCCTTTTGACCAAAACGCCCGGTCATTGACGACCCGGAATATACACTTAGTGTCTGTTACCGCTTCCGAACTGAATCCAAATCGCCAGTGTATAACAAATAGATGGGTTCTTGCCCAAATTACGGCCCCCTGCACTGCTGGCCGCTGGATGTCCAAATGACAGGAAGCGGCCGGAAAAAGGCATTATTGAAAGGATAGCGAAATGACTATTGCAGAAAAAATCAGCCTGAAACGCCAGGTGGCCCACTTCCTCAAAAGCGGGTTCTCACCCCGGTATGACCAACACAAACTGCACTTCGAATCAAGCCCCCTCTGGCGGAGACTCAGAGAGCTTGGCACCGAATTATGGCTCGATACGGGCAGTATGCCCGACGCCGAAGGGCTGTGGACACAGGAATTCTCGGCATTGACGACAAATAATACATTGCTCAACAGAGCAATCCAGACCGGATGCTATGATTCGCTCATTGTCGAGATTGCCCAACTGCTGGATTCACATCCCCGGCTTTCAGACACCGAAAGGATGCTGGAATTTGCCTTCATACTCAACGCATGGCATGCCCTGCGGCTCGTCGAGCGATTCGAGGGATTTGTCTCCGTCGAGGAGCATACATACATGGCAGACAACGTACAAATGGCGGTCGATTATGCTCGGCGTTTCTTCGACATCTGCCCCGAGCGATTCATAATTAAGATCCCCTTCACCCCCGCCGGCCTCCTCGCCGCAAGAAAGCTCTCCGCCGAAAGCGTCCCCATAAACCACACATTAGGATTCTCCGCACGGCAAAACTACGTGATGGCCCAAATCGCAAAGCCCGCCTTTGTCAATGTATTCCTCGGCAGGCTAAACGCTTTCGTTGCAGACAACGCCCTGGGCAGCGGCGCCTATGTCGGCGAAAAGGCGACCATCGCTTCCCAAGCCGTCATAAAGGTTCTCCGGGACACACACGGTATACCGACAAAGCAAATCGGCGCAAGCCTGCGACAAGGCAGCCAGGTGGCGGACCTGGCCGGGCTCGATGTCCTCACCATTCCGCCAAAGATCGCAGCCGATTTTCTCAAGCTAAATGAAGATCCCGAGACAATTACCGACCAGACCGACGACGAGTACCTGCCGGCTATTGATGAAGATGTCGACGCCGAGCGAATAAGACTCGACACACTCTGGGATGTCGATGCCGAACTCGTCAGATGTGTCGGGCTGCTCGAGCAGGAGAATCTCGACGCATTCAGCCCGGACGACCTCGTCGATTTCTTTGCCGAACACGGCTGCGTAGATATCATGGTGCGCTGGACACCGGAAGAAAGTGCGGTAAGCGCAGTGGAAGGAAAAATACCAAAGCTCTCCAACTGGCACGAGAAACTGCTCTGCAGAACAATCGGCCTGGACAGCCTCATGAACCTGGCAGGCCTAAACAGCTTCGCAACCGACCAAAACGAAATAGACCAGCGAGTAATAAAAGTCCTCGCAAAAAACCGAACGGCCCACGCTTGACCGACTAACTTTCGGGGTGCAGCCTGCGGTAGTTTTGCAGGTCCTGTTCTGTAATATCTTCGGGAGGGACGAGTTTGTAGTGCTTCTCGGCGATTACGCGGATACCTTCGTCAGTGTCAGAGAACTCAAACAGAGCAATGGCGTCATCGGAGAGAAACTGTGCACCGACAGGACGGCATATCAAACCGCCAAACTTATATGAGCACATTGCCAGATCCTGCTTGACCTGGACAACACTCAATTTGTCGGCGCCGCCTTTGGCCTGAAGGGGAAAAACATAATGTGTCCCGCTGCGATCCAATCCTACGTACACTTCATCCGTTTCCAATTGTCCTATGTCAGAAACAGTCGTTCGCAGATGATTCTGCAGGGAATAACAGGTTACCCTCGAAAAGATGTCGAGCAACCGATTGTATCGCAGTTTGGCCAACAGCGCTTGCTCATCGCCGAGGGCGTAGCTGCTGATAATGCCCGGCGTGGCATCAGGAAGTTTGATCTTGCCAAGACTCTCGTTCGGCGCCAGTTCGACAATATTGGTCAGGGAAAATCGGTATTGTGATTGTCCAGCACCCAAAATCAACCACTCTTTGCCGGCAGGACAGGTTTTGTTGATAGCATCCGGCAATGGCGTACGATATCTGAACGAATAGATAACGTCTCCAAGGTTCTTGGAAAGTTGAATTCCCAGGGATTCAGCGTGTCTTTCAATATCTTTTCGGTGAAAATCAAATTGTGTCTTTCCCTTGCTGTAGCCGGAAAAGAAAATCGCCTCTATGAGTTGTTTGTACCTGTTCTTCTTGCTCATAATAATTGTCCTTAGGGATGTTCAACCTTTCCACCGGAGGATGAGTACTTCTTCATTGAGGTATTCTTTTGTGGCTGTTGCAAGGCGCCTCCGGAAAAGATCTATATCCACAACCTCGTAACCTAAAGATTCTGCAACCTGTGCGAGTAGTCTGCCCGTTCGGATCATAACACGAAGAAATGACGCCTGATCGCC
>JAGHBX010000035.1 GCA_021160785.1 Planctomycetota bacterium
CCGGCGGGAAGTAACGTGTCAACAGCGACCATTCATCCGAGCGAACAAGGCCATCCTTGGCATCCATGGCCCGATCATACCAACCACCATCCCATGCCGCAAGCCGTTAAGTTAACGCTTATGGGGCTCCGCCCCCACACCCCCGACTTCTTTCCCCTCGGGAGAAGAAGCCAGACCCACTGGACGACGAAACAGGGATCATTTACAGTCCGACTCTCATAACAGGTGGTACATAAAATGGGGGCAGGTCACAGGAGAATAGTGAAATGGCGAAGGATCGCGAAATGCGGATTGAGGATTCCGGGCGGAAGTTGCGGCATAGTCTCGTAGACATCGATCGCCTGCGTCCTCAAGCAACCAATGAATCCGATGGAAAACCGGCGAATAAGGACGGGGAAGACCACAATCCGCCGCCTAGTGACACAGAAGGATCGGACGATTCCTCCGAAGGCTAGTGGTCTGATTCATCCTATTGGGGCATTATTCATCGCGAGCCTCGCTCGCCCGACTTTTTCGATGATTTCCTCGGCGGTCTTTCGCCAGACGAACGGCTTGGGGTCGCCGTTGTGCTGGTCAATGTAGCTCATGACAGCGTCAATCAGTTGGGGGACGCTTCGGAAGACGCCGCGATGCACGCGCTTTTCGTCGAGGTCCCGAAAGAACCGCTCAATCACATTGAGCCACGAACTACTGGTCGGAATGAAATGGAGATGGAAACGTTTGTGCCGCTTGAGCCAAGCCTTCACCTTCGGATGCTTGTGCGTTGCGTAGTTGTCCACGATTAGATGAAGAGCCAGGTATTCCGGCGTCTCCGCGTCAATCTGCTTGAGGAACTTAATCCACTCCTGGTGTCTGTGGCGCGGCATGCAGGAGGCGATGACTTTGCCTTGGGTCATGTCGATTGCCGCAAAGAGAGTCGTTGTACCGTTGCGTTTGTAATCATGGGTCATCGTCCCGCATCGACCGGGGACGATGGGCAGACTCGGCTGGGTTCGATCGAGTGCCTGTATCTGACTTTTCTCGTCGGCGCTGATCACCAACGCTTTTTCCGGCGGGTTGAGATACAGGCCAACGACATCGATCAACTTCTCCTCGAAGTGAGGATCCCGACTCAGCTTGAACGTGCGAACCAGATGCGGTCTTAATCCATTGGCCTTCCAGACGCGATGGATCATTGATTGAGTCACACCCAACTCTTTGGCCAGCGTGCGGGTACTCCAATGCGTTGCATTCTTTGGAGTCTCTTGCGTCGTCTTGCGAATGATCTTGCTTTCCAAGTGTTCCCGTTGATTTCGCGGGCGCCCACCACGAGGAAGATCCTTTTCGATTCCGGCAAGACGCAACTCGGCAAACCGGCTTCGCCAACGACCTACCGTGTGTGCTTTGACACCCATCTTCGTGGCGACCTCTTTGCTCGTCATGCCGTCCGCAGCGAGCAGGGTCATCCTGGCTCGGTCTCTTTGTCGAACCGAAATCCTGCGTCCCTGTGACCAGCATTCAAGGGTCGTCCGTTCCTTCTTCGTGAGCTTGATACTTGGCGCGACTCGCATCCAAACCTCCTCAAACGCAATGATACGAGAGAGGAAGGTCGAAATCAAGATACTGCCTAAGAGTTTTGCATCAGACCACTAGCCCGGTCCCGCACATCGTAGACGAGGAATTCGGGCATCGAATAGGTCTGGTCGTTGTCGATGACTTGGCGAGTGATGGCGCCGGACTCCGACTCGATGATTTCGAACTCACCCTCGCGCCGCCGGCATTCGCCGAACCCCTTAGGCGCGTCGGCCGGGAAGCAATCGAGCGCTATCGGCTGGGTCGTGCCCCAATACCGCCACCAGTCGTTTTTCGTGCTATCGTCCCACGGGTCGGACGGTGCAACCCATTCAGGCATGCCGGTGGCGACGAGACGGTCCAGAGTCTTGCGCATCGCCCCGCCAGACATCCCCGGCGCTCCGGCGAAGGCAAAGATCGGGACATAGTCGGGCGTCTGGCCGCGGCAGACCGCGCGGAACCGCTCAAGGTCGGTCATGTGGTATCTCCTGTTCGCCGTTGCCATAACCGGCTGATGTCGCTCCCGCGGAAGGATGCTCACCAGGCCTGTTGCTCAAATCAGGTCGCCGCGGCTCAAGGAAGCGGCGCCGGCATCCGACCGGCGAAGGACTCGAAGTTACGCCCCAGCACCTTGTCGAGGACTTCCACCGGCAGGGCCAGGCCATGCAGTTCGGTGCGGCCGTTGGATCCGGGTCTCGGCGGGTTGCCCGAGGCTTTGTCGCGCAGGCTGGTGAATGTCTGATCGGTTTCCAGGAACAGCCTGATCATCTCGGCCTTACCGTGAGCCAACTGCAGCGAGTTGTGGTCGGAGATATCCGTGCCATACAGGATCCGATCCTGCCATGTGATAAAGAATGCGCGTGTTGTCTCGGGATCGTCTGAGCAATAGTACAGGTACTCGTCCGCCAGGGCCATATCGACTCGCATCGTGGGGAACCGCGCGAACAGATCACCCAAGCGGTTCAACTGCGGCCCCATGAACAGAAAGTGCGCGAACGTGATACGTAGGTTCGGGTGGCGAGTCAGGACGGCCTCGGTCTGGCGGAAACACTCTTCTTGCGGGTCGAGATGGCAGTACGAATCGGGTCTGGACTCCCACCAGTAATCGACCGGATCGGCCATGTGCATGGTGATCGGTACGTCCAGGGCAACAGCCTTTTCCCAGAACGGGCGGAAGTAATCGTCATCAATGGCGGGCGTCTTGAACTGCTGTCGCCACGCGGGCTTGCCCTCCATCATCTTCACGCCGTCATAGCCCTTGGCGACCAAATCCTCCAGAAGCCCAACCCGATACGCGCCATCGCCCGCCGCCAGCTTCGTCGGATCGTGGGGGAGCATCCCAAACGTGTAGAACCGCGCCGGCTGTTCACGTTTGCGATCCAGGCTGTTCGGCTCCCACCCCGTCAGGATGTTCGCCTGGGCGTAGTTGACCAGATCGAGGATGGCGTTGAAGTGCTCCACCGGTTCGCGGTGCCGAAAATGCACATGCGCGTCGATGACTCTGTCGACCATCCACTGTATCTGTTGCACAGCCACACCTCATCATCGCCGACAAGCCGAAACACATCACAGACCATCGGTCCGAATTGTACACATGTCGCCGGGGTCCTGTCATCTGATGCTGGTTCATCCCGGCCGCATCCGGATTGATACGTCTACTGGGAAGACATTGTGCCTGTCCCGAAGGGCGATACAATCCTCGAAAAGGACGCGCGGCGGTCGTCGCGAGAGGACACACTGATGGTGAGCAAGATTCGCATTGGCTTTGTGGGAGTCGGACAGATGGGACAGATGGCCCATCTGGCCAATTACGTCACCATCGAGGCGTGTCAGATCGTCGCCCTGGCTGAAGTCCGGCCGGGCCTGGGGAAAAGGGTGGCTGAACGATATGGCATCGGCAAGGTCTACAG
>JAGHBX010000168.1 GCA_021160785.1 Planctomycetota bacterium
CAAAGAGAAGTTCAACGATATGACGCCTGCGAGATTTGATTCCCGGATCGATTATATGAGAGAGATACTCAAGCGGTTTTCTGTTGAGACTGGTGTTGCAAAGAATGCATCGTTTGGTTATTTTATGCGAAAAGCAGGGTGTGGCGTGTAGAGAGTGGTTTTTTGGGCGGAGATTGGATGCCAGATATGAATGTTGATAAGTGTTGTATAACTCATTTTCCTTCGCCGGTGCTTGGCGGGGTTGCTGTGCCGGTTGATGCGGTTGGCGATGATATCCGTCGGCTGGTCGACAGGATGATTGACGTTATGATCGAGCATAAGGGTATCGGTCTTGCGGCTCCGCAGATTGGCGTCGGCTTGCGTATCTTTATCGTTTCCGTGGATGGAACGAGGGAAAGCGTCAAGGTGTATATCAATCCCGAAGTTGAAGTCTCCGGCGGTCTGGAAGCTAATGAGGAAGGTTGTCTGTCGGTACCGGGGGTTTTCGCCAAGATCAAGCGATACAGGAAATGCGTTGTCACCGCGACCGACCTTGACGGAAAGCGGTTCACCGAAGAGGCTAAGGGCCTGCAGGTTCGGGCGTTTCAGCATGAATACGACCACCTCGAGGGAATGCTCATCAAGGACCGCATGGGACAGGTTCAGTTGATTTCGGCCCGCAGGCGGTTGCGGGAGTTGAGAGAGCAATACGAAAAAAACAAATAGAATGCTTTCGGGGGTGTTCGCGTCTGAGGTAACGTTTAAGTTTTTGCCATGAGAATAGTCTACTTCGGTTCAAGTTCGTTCGGGATTCCATCGTTGCGTGCTCTCGGCGAGTCGGGGCATGACCTTGTCGGCATCTTCACGCAGCCTGCTCGTGCGGCGGGTCGCCATAAGACGCCCCAGCCCACTCCCGTCGCCGAATGGGCAAAGGACAATTCAATTGCGTGCAGTGAAGCGGAGAATATAAACACACGCCAAAACCTTGACGCGGTTGCCGCGTGCGGGGGGGATTTGCTCGTGGTGATTGCCTTCGGCCAGAAGATAAGCCGCGAAGTAATTGACCTGCATCCCAAAGGTGCGATCAATGTCCACGCCTCGCTGCTGCCAAAGTACCGAGGCGCCGCCCCGATTAATGCCGCCATAATGGGAGGCGAAACGGAAACGGGTGTTAGCATTATAACATTGGCCGACCGGATGGATGCCGGTTTTGTTTTAGGGCAGGCCAAGATGGACATTGCCCCGGACGACACCGCTGAATCGTTGCATGATAAGTTAGCTAAACTCAGCCCGTCTGTTCTCATGGAGACCATCGCTCAAATAGTAGCGGGCACGGCCGTATATAGTCGGCAGGACGAATCACTCGTAACCTTTGCCCACAAACTCAAGAAATCTGACGGCTTTATCGACTGGTCGCGACCGGCCGAGAAAATCGCAAACATGGCAAGGGGGTTGTGGCCATGGCCGGGGGCACAGACCGATTACGTCTCTGCGAAGACCTCCAAATGCTGCCGGGTAACAATAGCACAGGCCTGTGTGGCGCCTGCGGCGGGTTCGGGGGGCGGCAGGTACGGGGTGTTCGATGAAGACCTCAATGTCATCTGCGGAAAAGACAGGCTGAGTATCCTGAAAATAAAACCCGCCGGCAGCGCCCTGATGGACTTTAAAGACTTCGTAAACGGCAGGACAACGAGTCCGGGCGATTTGTTCATGCCCATCGCAGAGGGCAAGTAACATGGCGGGGCACGGGCCGATGACTGCTCGACGGGTCGCTCTCTGTGTGCTGGACCAATTCAACCCCGACCGGGCGGACAGCCGGCAGATACTCCATCGCGTGATAGATCGCACCGACCAGAAGGCACACGCTACCGATCTGGTCTTCGGTGTCATTCGGAACCGCAACGCCGTTGACATGATCATCGCTCGCAGTGGGGGTGTACCCATAGATCGAATCGCCGGGAGAATTGTCAACATTTTGAGAATCGGCGTCTACGAATTGATTTACGTTCCGACGACCGCGGACTATGCCGTCGTAAATGAAGCGGTTAATCTCGCCCACGCTGTGTCCGGCAAAAAGCAATCCGGTTTTGTCAACGCGGTGCTTCGCAATATTACACGCGCTGTCACCCAGCGGACTGCGCCTCTCAAGACAGCTCCCGCACAAAATACGCTGCCGCACTCGCCGACACACGGCTGCCGGTTTGATATGCCGGTGCTGGGCGACCCGCAAACGGACCCTGCCGTGTGGCTGGCTGATGCCTTTTCGCTGCCGCAGTGGCTCACCGGCGAATGGTTGGACGAGTTCGGCTTTGAAAAGAGCAAACAAATATGCTTTGCGAGTAATCGCAGGCCCGGCGTATACATTCAGCCGAACACATTGAAAACGTCGATTCAATCGCTTGCACAAAAATTCGCCGACGCCGAAATTGAATTTGAAATTGTCGCACACGAAACGATGCTCAAGATAAGAGGCCGCCGTGCAATCGCGTCGGCGCCCGGTTTCAGTGAAGGGCTGTTCATCGTTCAGGATCCGACCGCTGCCGGCGTTGCAAAGATACTCGCGCCACAACCAGGTCAAAACATACTGGACCTCTGTGCAGCTCCGGGCGGCAAGGCCGTTGGAATGGCGCAGTTGATGAGCGACCGCGGGAGCATTGTCGCAAGCGATATTGATTCAGGGCGGCTCAAAATGGTTTGCGACAACTGCGCACGGCTCGGTATCACGATTATCGACCCCGTCGCCTGGGACAAACTCCCCGATGTCATTGCACAGGTTCGTCAATGGGATGTCGTTGTCGTCGACGTTCCCTGCTCCAACACCGGTGTCATGGCGCGAAGGCCGGAAGTAAGGTTTCGAATAACGCCGCGTGCGATACATACCCTGGTGAAGACACAGAGGCAACTGTTAGACAGGGCTGGGGGTATTGTCAGCCCCGGCGGTAAGATATGTTACAGCACGTGCAGCATTCAAAGGGCTGAGAACGCCGATCAGGTGAGAGCATTTCTCCAGGCCAATCCGAATTTCAAACTTGATTGCGAAAAGCTTACGCTCCCATTTGTCCTGGCCGATCAATCCTTTGATTACGACGGGGGCTTTACAGCGATTCTAAGCAGACGGCAGTAACATGTCCTTTGGGCGCCGGCGCCTCAATCTGAATATATTTCCGGGGAAATGCCAGTGAAACTGCATCTCTGCGGGCAAACACAATCCACAGGTTTTCCACAAAACCTATTTACGCTGTGCATATCCTGTTCAAAATATTTTTTTTTGTCGCGTAACTTGCGGTGCCTGCAAAACCTCTACGGTGTGGAAAAGAATTTCGCTAAAAGGGCATTGATTTGATTGGTGGGCGGGCCTATTATTCGTGTAATGATTTGTTCAACCGGATGATATTTACAATAAAAGATAACGCCCTTTACAATGAGTGTGAAGAGTGGGAGAGATTCAAATGCAGGCAATATTCACGGATGAAACAAATGCCATTGACCAGGCCATCGCCGGTCGGGTCGGTGTGCAGAAACATCGAATCTGGTTTCGTAATTCGACACGGCTTACATTAGCCGACAATTATCTCAAGGTCGGTGTTCCGAACCATTTTATCGGAAGCTGGATTGAGAATCATTTTCTCGATGATATATTGGCGGCCGTTTGCGAGGTGACCGGCAGCGAGAAGAAGATAGCCTTCAACATCGAGCCCGATCTTGCCGGCGTTCTCAAACGCACGCAACTCGATTCTCAGGCGCTTCATGTTGAAAAGGCTCACAACCGGACGACGCGCAGCAGAATGAAACCGGTTGAACCTTCCAGACGAGTCGAGCCGCTGCGTTTGAGCTTTGACAGCTTTATCGTCGGCTCGAAAAATCAATTAGCGTACAACGCCGCCAGGGCGGTTGTTAGTGCCGAGCAGAGTCCGTTCAATCCGCTGTTCTTCCACGGAGGGTACGGCGTGGGCAAGACACACTTGTTGCAAGGGATTTGTAACTCTGTGTACGCGGCCCGCCCGAAAGCCAAATGGCTTTATGTTTCGGCGGAGGACTTTGCCAATCAGTACGTGCTGGCCTTGAAGACCCGGAAGCTGGATGCTTTCAGGAGGAGATTCCGCCAAACGGATTTGCTGGTAATCGACGACATACACTTCCTGGCCAGCAAGAAAGCAATGCAGGAGGAATTTCTGCATACGTTCAATACAATAGATTTGGCGGGCAAGCAGGTGGTCCTTGCCTCCGATGCCCATCCGAAGATGATCGGCAAGCTCTGCGAGAGTCTTGTCAATCGCTTCGTATCGGGGATGGTCATCAAGATGGAGCCGCCAGACTTTGAAACACGATGCAGGATTTGCGCCCAGCGCGCCGAGACCATGCGTAAAGACGTGCCCAAATCGGTCATCTCCTATATCGCCGAGAAGATGGCCACCAACGTTCGCGAGCTGGAAGGGGCGTTGATCAAGCTGATCGCCTACGCATCGCTGACCCGCGAGCGCATCACCCTGCCGATGGCCAGGGAGATACTCGCCGAGCACATCTCGCGAACCGATCCTATCGTACACGTTTCCGATATCGAATCGGCGGTTACGACATTCTTCGGCGTTACCACCGCTGACATCCATTCCTCCAGGAAGGACAGGACCACGAGTCTTGCCCGGTCGTTTAGTATGTATCTGGCGAGGAAGTACACGAAGATGTCGTTTCCGGAAATCGGCAGGGTCATGGGCAATAAGAACCATGCCACCGTTATTCTCGCCAACAGAAAGATCGAAGATTTTATAAGCCGAAATGCCGAGGTCAAATGGAAGAACCCGGCGGGCTTTAGATGCGCAAAAGCCAGAGACATCTATGAACAGCTTATGGAGAGCATATCGTAAAAGGGATTTTTAACCGGACCAAAGTGGGAGATTTGTGGGAAATGCGAGGACATGAGAAAACTCCGAAAAAAAGTTTATGCTATTTGCACGTGGAGAATTGATTTTCTGGTTGACTTCATCCTGTTTTCAGACATAGTAAAGTCAAGAATCAATTAAGCGGCAAATACAGTTTGTTGGAAAGGAATCCAAAATGGAAGAATCCGCACAAAAAAGCGACAAGAACGGCGTTGTGTGCCTGTTACTCTGCCTTTTTCTCGGTTTCCTGGGAATTCACCGGTTTTATGTCGGCAAGATCGGAACCGGAATTGTCTGGTTGCTTACCGGCGGTGTATTGGGAATCGGGTGGCTTATCGATCTTATCATGATCGTCTGCGGCTCATTTGGCGATTCCGAAGGTAAAAAAGTCAAACTGAGCTGATCGAGTCGGGACGGCTATTCGCCGGTGTCGAGGATACTCATGAAGGCTTCCTGGGGGATTTGCACCATGCCTATGGACTTCATGCGCTTTTTGCCTTCCTTCTGGCGCTTCAGGACTTTCATCTTCCGGGTAACATCGCCGCCGTATAGCTTGGCGGTCACATCTTTTCTGTAGGCCTTTATTGTTTCGCGTGCGATTATTTTGCCGCCTATGGCGACCTGCAGCGGGATCTCGAACTGATGGCGCGGGATGGCCTTTCGCAGTTTGATAATCAGTTTCCTGCCGCGATCAACGGCCTTGTCGCGATGGACGATAATCGAAAGCGCATCGACTTTTGTTTTGTTGACCAGTATGTCAATCCTGGCAAGGTTGCTCTTTTCAAAACCGATGAACTCATAATCCATCGTCGCATATCCGTGGCTGATTCCCTTGAGCACGTCATAAAAATCATAAACGATTTCAGCTAAGGGCGCCTTGTATTCCAGCATGACCCTTGTGGGGCTGAGGTAATCGGTCTTGATCAGTTTGCATCGTCTGGACTCTGCTAATTTCATGATCCCGCCGATGGAATCGGAACCGGTAATGATTTCCAGGCGGACGAACGGCTCGCGCAATTGGTCGATCTTCTGTGTGTCCGGCAGTTCACTGGGTGAGTCTATTCTTCTGGTCTCGCCTGAGGTCGTAACCACTTCGTAGCTCACCGTCGGCGCCGTCTGCACTACGTCGATGCTGTTTTCGCGTTCGAGTCTTTCCTGAATGATCTCCATGTGCAGCAGGCCCAGGAACCCGCATCGAAAGCCAAATCCCAAGGCCGGCGAACTCTGCGGTATAAATGAAAAACTCGCATCGTTCAACGCCAGCTTGTCGAATGCCGCGCGAAGTTTCGGATAATCGGTGTTGTTGCCGGGATAGAAATCCGAAAAGACCATCTGCATCGGCGGCTGGTAACCGGCCAGCGGCTTCTTTGCCGGCGCGGCATCGTCGGTAATCGTGTCTCCGATGGTGATATCGGCAAGCTTGCGGATATTGGCGATGACATAGCCCACCTCGCCGGTGCCGAGTCGGTCTACCGGAGTCATCTTGGGCGCAAACTTTCCCAGTTCGCTGATTGTATAGGTTCGTCCGCCGCCCATGAGGCGTATCTTCTGTTTGGCCTTTAGGCTGCCGGCAAAGAGGCGCACATAGCAGATGACGCCGCGATACTCGTCGCAGTGGCTGTCGAATATCAGCGCTGCGGTCGGCTCATCGACTGCGTCAACCGGGGGCGGCAGAAGCATTACAATCGCTTCGAGAAGTTCCTCGATGCCGATGCCGCTTTTTGCACTGATGTGAAAGCACTCGTTTCGTCCGATACCGAGGACATGCTCGATCTCTTCGGCGACAACGTCGGGTTGAGCGGCGGGCAGGTCCACCTTGTTGATGACGCCGATGATGTCCACTCCGGTCTCAACGGCAAGGTAGGCATTGGCGACGGTCTGGGCTTCGACGCCCTGGCTGGCGTCTACTACGAGAAGCGCCCCCTCGCACGCCGCCAGAGCCCGCGACACCTCATAATGAAAATCCACATGCCCGGGCGTATCGATGAGGTTTAGCATGTAGTCTTTGCCCTCATGCTGGTAGTGCATTGTAACCGCCGAGGCCTTGATGGTAATGCCCCGTTCGCGCTCCAGATCCATGCTGTCGAGCAACTGCTCCCTGGCGTCGCGCTCGCTGACGGCTCCGGTAAACTCCAGAATCCGGTCCGCTAAAGTGCTCTTGCCGTGGTCAATGTGGGCAATTATCGAAAAATTCCGTATATGTTCCGTGCTCATGTATTGCTTCTCAATCTAATATCTCAGGGAAACCCAACATTATAGTACGTCGCCGACTCTAACGCAAGTTCTCCAAAAAACACGCCAAAAATGCAAACTTTTGCAACACTTGACCGGTTATTGCGTCTTGCTATAATGAAACGGCCAAATGACTATATCGGCAGGAGAAGCACCATGAATGACGAAAACAGAATCGATCCAGGCCACAATCGCCCGCGAAATGCGCTTCGCACGGCCGGCCCGATTGTTTTGGGGTCAGGGATACTCTTGACCGTGGCGGGTTTTGGAAGTCTCATCGTTGCTATTGCGACAGGCGGGATGCCCATACTGTTCTTTCTTGCCTTTATCGGCTTGCCGTTGACGTTTGTTGGGACGGTTATGACGTTTGCAGGGTATATGGGAAAGATCGCCCGCTACACGCAGGCCGAGTCGGCGCCGGTGGCGAAGGACACTTTCAACTATCTCGCCGACGGCACGCAGGAGGGGGTAAGGACGGTCGCAACGGCTATCGGCGAAGGAATAGGAGCAGGCATCGGCGCCGGCGCAGCCAGTACTGAGGGCGAAACAAAGATCCGCTGCCACAAATGCAACGATTTGCAGGCAGCCGACGCCAAGTTCTGCGACAGTTGCGGTGCAACACTGGAAAAGAACAAACCTTGCCCCAGTTGCAGCGAGCTAAACGATCCTGACGCAAGATTCTGCGACAACTGCGGGCACAGCTTCTAATTGGACATGGTGTGATGAAAATCGAAACGTAGTCATTCCTGCGAAACCGGGAATCCTGTTTGGCAAGGTGGATACTTTGCCCGCCGGCAGTGCGGGCGGGTGGATATCTAATCTGCGTTTAGTTTTTCGATCAGTTTTGGTATTTCTGAGAGTTTGTCTATTCTTGTTGCTGTTGGGGGCAGGGTTTTTCGTTTATTCTCAGGGGTAGTTTTCAATATTGGTATCATACCGGCTCTGATAGCGCCCCTGATGTCGTTGTCTATGCGGTCGCCGATGAAAATGATGTTGGCGCAGGGAACGTTTACCAGTTTGGCGGCTTCGAGGAAGATTCGTTTGTCGGGCTTGCGAAAAGGATAATCATACGAATAGACCTTGACATCGAAAAAATGGAGGAGCCCATATTTATCGAGGTGCTTTTCGAGTGAACAGCCGTTGACCCATGTGTTGGAGACGATGCCGAGTTTGATGTCTTTGTCGCGGAGAAGGCCGAGCGTTTCGGCAAGGTCTGGTTCGATCGATCCCCTTCTGCTTAGCGGCTCGTACCATTTCCAGTTGAGTTGGCGCCACTGCTCTGCGCTTAGGCGAATTCCTTTCTTTTCATGACTTTTCCTGAGCCCGACAAGCGAATCCCAGTCGTGCTTCATCAAATCCGAGATCAGCAGCTTGAACCTTATCGACAGAAGGTTGCTCCACATGTACGCTTTGAGACCTCCCACAGGCTGGTCGAGTTCCTTCAGGTAGTCGTAGGCATTTGCCGCCGCTTCACGGGAAAGAGCCATGGTATTGACTTTGTCGAAATGAATCAGCGTCTGGCCCAAATCGAAAAGCACAGCTTTTATTTTTTTATTCGCCAAAGCTCTGTGTCTATCTTAACGGGGGCAATTTGTCGCCGAAAACTTCTATTATCCACTTATCCATCTCTTCGGAGGAAATTGCCGACACCCTGTCTGCTGTGTATTCGGCGTCGATCTTCTCCTTGATCGCAACGACGCGCGGATCGTGCTTGGTGATTTCGATGTCGTATTTATCCTCGATATAGTGCTTGATCCCAGCGGCGCCGGTCTTGTCCGTGATGGCGACTCCGATGGGGCGATCCAGCAGCTTCAACGTGTCGAAGCAGTTGTATATCTCCTCGTTTTTCAGCAGTCCGTCGGCATGAATTCCGGCACGGGTGACATTGAAATCATTGCCGACGAGCGGATAGTTGGCTGGTAGATCAAATCCCAATTCCTTCTGCGCATAATCGGCAAGTTCTGTAATCGCGGCATAATTGACCTTTGGATTTGTGCCTTTCAACTGGGCATGCTCAACGACCATGGCTTCCAGCGGCGGATTTCCGGTTCGCTCACCCACGCCGAAGATGGAGGTATTTGTGGCGCAACAGCCGTACAGCCATGCCGCACAGGCATTTGCCTGGACCTTATGGAAGTCGTTGTGGCCGTGCCACTCGATCCATTCTGCGGGCACGCCGGCTTGCCGGAGTCCTGCGACGAGTTTTGGCACGCTTCGCGGCAATGCGGCTTCGGCAGAGGGCAGCCCGAAACCCAACGTGTCACAGAGGCGTATTTTGACCGGCGAGTCGTATTGCTTTGCCAGTTCCATCAGCTCCGAGGCAAACGGCAGTGCGAAGCCTTCAAAATCGGCCCGCGTTACATCCTCGAAATGGCATCGCGGGATTATGCCGTTGTCCAGTGCCGCTTTAACGACCTCCAGATACGCCCGCAAGGCCTGGGATCGCGTTCGCCGGAGCTTGAGAAAAATATGATAATCGCTGGCGGAAGTGAGAATACCCGTCTCGGACAGCCCCATCTCCTTTACGAGTTTGAAGTCTGCTTCGACGGCGCGTATCCAGCCGGTAATCTGCGGATATTGGTAGTGTCGTTCTTTGCACAACTCGACGGCGCGTCTGTCCCGCTTGGAATAGAGAAAGAACTCGCATTGCCGGATGAGCCCCGTGCCACCGTCAATTTCGTGGAGGAAGTCGTAAATGCGGCAAATCTGTTCGGGCGTGTACGGCGGCCGGGCCTGCTGTCCGTCACGAAATGTCGTGTCTGTTATCCAGATTTCATCAGGCGTATCACGCTTGACGGGGACATCGTCAAAGATGATTTTCGGAAATTCCGTGTACGGGAAGACCTCTCTATAGAGATTGGGCCTTTGCACGTCATCCAAATTGTATTTCTTGTCTGTCACAATTTATCTCCAATCCATGTCGTTAAATTCTGTCGCTACGTTCACCCCCGGCAAAAGACGCCCAGTCTCGCAACAGGTCATACTCGCCGCGACCAGCGGCAAGCCCTAAATGCTTAATGCTAAACAGATAACCGAGGCGGGAACCGAGCCTACTACTGCGTCCCGTAAACCCTTTATATATAAAGATTTGTACAATCTCAAAGGGTCATGTTTGCTAAGGTATTTAGCAAACAATCATGGGCCGTTGCTAACGCTGACTTCCCACCCATCTTCTTACTAATTGTTCAATGAACTAAACAGCCCACGCACTATAGCACAATTTCTAATGATTGCAAGCCCTTTGTTTGCGGCAATAAATGCCCGCAAGGCCGCTAATCCAGAAAGGTATGACTGGCATGTGAGGGGGTATCGTCCCATAATACATCGCCAAGCATTTCCCTAATGCATGTCTACAAAAATATAGACCATCTGGCGAAAACATCTACATTTTTATTGACTGAATGGACGACATAGTCTATATATGCATAGACGTATTTAGCTTTGTCAATAGGAGTAGGGGGGTATCCACTTGCGTCAAGTGGATACCCCCCTTTCCATTATTAGTTGTTAGCAACTTCCTGACGTGTTACGATCGGCACGTATCCGACTTCCATTCCCTTGGGAGGGGTGACCAGAAGAGCCGGATCAAGTGTTACCAGTTCCCCCATTGTAGGCGGCGCCATGTAATCCCTGTCAATAGGCCATTTGGCATGGATTTTTTCAACGAAAGCCTGCAATTTATCTTTTTTGGCTTTGCTGAAGTTATATTGCTGGAAGGACGGCTGATCAACAAAACGATACCACGAATAAGTGACTAAAGATCCGTCTGTAAGCTTGACTTTGAACGGTCCTGCGGCCGAACCGGGATTGGTCCATGCGCCTTTGTCGGGAGAGGTGAAAGGCCGGCCCGGTTCTGCAAGTCTGAACTCCTTTTCCATGAGATTCGTCTTGTCTGGGACGTCCGATGCAGATATGGCCACGAGGCGATCTCCTTCATGCCTGAAATATTGAGGGAAAAATCCGTTTGGACCGGCCTTGCCATCGAACCATTTCAATCCCCACACATAATTTTTATGGACTTTGGTATCGAAGATTTTTTCGACACCGGTTATTCTCTTGCCGGCCTGATCGAAACGGGGAGTACGCGTCGTCAGTTTTGATTTCCACGCCCCCTTTTCATCGAACCGTCCCGAGCAAATCGGACCGCCGTCGCGCCATGCCTTGAAAGAATCATAAAGAGCAGCCTTGGAGTAATATACCACATCCTGGACAAGCAAGGTTCTGCCCTGATCGTCGACCGGGAATTGCAGTTGGGGTATCTTTGAATAAGTTACGCCCTTTTCGTCCTGTGCCTCAAAGCAAGGGACGGTGTTGATCTCCATAGCGCCGCCGCCCATATTTCCGGGTCTTGCATCAAGTCCGCGCCCATAAATAAACGGGTAATTGAACAGCTTGCCGATTTTGCTCCAGGTTTCCGGAATATAATAAGCCATTGGCCCCTTGAAATTGGCGGTACTGAGAAAACAAGTCCAACTCTGGTCACCCGTGGGAGGGTCTCCTGTTGTCGGTGCGGTAAAGGGTAAA
>JAGHBX010000617.1 GCA_021160785.1 Planctomycetota bacterium
AGCGGTGATCGGGTCGATCTGGCGAACGAGTTGGGCGAAGTTATCTTTACGTTTCGATTTAGTGACGCCCGCCCGTGGACGAATGTTCCCGATGGCACGGGACACTCGCTGGTTCTGGCCAAATTAGGAGGGGACCCGGAAGAAGCTTCCACCTGGGCGCCCAGCACCTATATCGGCGGCTCACCGGGCGAACCCGATCCAGTTTTAGATCCGGGTGGTGGCGGCGGTGATCCCACGCTCGTTACCCTTATCGACATAGGGCATGCCGGACGCTATTTCAAAGGGACCGAAGAGCCTTCGCCGGGCGGCAATACTCTTGACTGGACGCAGATTACATTTGACGATAATCCCTGGCTTGAGGGGCCGAGCGGATATGGATACAGTAACGAAGGGGTAGAGACGCAGTATATTTCGACCACACTTGGCGATATGAACGGTGGTTATATATCCGTCTATGCCCGGCTGTCGTTTACGCTGACGCAGGAACAAATCGACTCCTTTACGGAATTGCAGGCCGAGGTCCATTACGATGATGATTATATCCTGTTTCTAAACGGTACTTACGTGGGCAAATCCGGCCAGATTGCCGCGCCTCCGGTTGCCTTTAATTGGGGCCGAGGCTCAGGATCTGATTATTCTACGGCCTACCATAACCTGACGGGTTCGCTGAATCTTCTGGAAGTCGGCGAAAATATCTTAGCTATCCAGATACATAACGGCACAATTTCGGGCAGTTCGGATGGGTATGGGGCTGCCGTACTGAAAGCTGTCGAGGAAGATCCCGGCAATACCGTCGATCCCCATGCTCGGTTAGTGATTAATGAAGTCTTCGCCAACAGCGACGCTCTGCCGGCTACGGATTGGATTGAATTATACAATCCCGGTCCCGGCGCCATGGATATGAGTAATATCTATTTGAGCGACGACCGCTTTAACCTGCTCATGTATAAAATTTCCGACGTTACCCCACTGCAGCCGGGCGAATTACGTGTGATCGAACAAGGCACGCCGCCGGCTGGATTTCCATTTGCGATAGAGTATGAAGGTGAGAAGATTTACCTGACGATGGCATCCGATGACCCGTCCCCCGTAGCGATCCGCGTACTGGATGTGTCGCGCCATGGCGCCCTGGAGCCGGAGATGAGCTTTGGCCGATATCCGGATGGGTCCGATTATCTTGGCATCTTGTCATCGGCAACCAAGGGCGCGAGCAATACTTCGCTTCGTGTTCACGACATTGTGATTAACGAGATTATGTATCATCACGGCAACCGGGATGAACGCTATGAGTATGTCGAACTCTATAACCGGGGCGCCGGCACGGTATCTCTGGCGGGTTGGGCGTTTACCGACGGTATCGAATATACCTTCCCGGCGGGGATCGAAATGGCGCCGGATTCCTATCTGGTAGTCGCAAAAAATCCGACATTGCTCAACGCAGTCTATCCACCGGGAAACAATCTGCAACTCGGCGTGAACCTGTTAGGACCGTATGCCAAAGAACTTGGCAATCATACGGAACGAATCCAACTGTCCTATCCGTTCACCGATCCCGACACCCAGTTGGTTGAAATGGCGGTTGCCGATGAGGTGACCTACTACGACGGCGGTCGCTGGCCGACATGGGCGGACGGTGAAGGGTCCAGTATGGAGTTGATCGATCCAGACAGCGACAACGATACGCCGGATGCATGGGCAGATAGTAACGAAATTGGCAAATCCACCTGGCAGGAGATCGATTTTACGATCCAGAGTAATGATTCGAATTACACCCACGATACGATTAACGTTTTTGCCATGATGCTCTTGAATCGCGGCGAGGTCCTGGTCGATGATATCCAGTTGATTCGAAACGACGATACCCAGAACCCGTTGATAGACAACTCGGGTTTTGAGACGGACCTTTCCGATTGGAACCTGCGTTGGGAAAGCGGGTATGGTCTGGATCTTGGCGGAAATCACATCCGCTCGTTTGTAACGACGGATCCGGCGCATGTCCATTCCGGTTCTCGCGCGTTGCACATAGTCGCCACAGGGCACGGGGATCCCGGCGCCAACCGGATCAACCAGGTGATTAGCGGCAGCGGCGGCAAGCTTCACTTCAAAGGCTGGGCCCGCTGGCTGCGCGGCAGCCGGTACCTCCTGCTGCGTACTTCCAATGACAATTCGCCTGTTCAGCCCCCTCGGCCGGCGTATGTCAAAGAGTTGAACATGCCGGCCAACCTGGGGACTCCGGGCCTGGCAAACTCGATGCTGGAAACCAATCGCGGACCGGATATTCGCGAAACTATACATTCTCCCGTGCTCCCCACCGCGAACGAACAGATCGTAGTTACCACCCGTGTCACCGATAACGACGGTGTCAGTTCCGTCACCTTGTACTATCGCACGGAACGCAGCGGAGGAGGCGGCAGTTTCACCTCTACCTCCATGCTGGACAATGGCTCGGGCAATGACATGATCAACGGGGACGGCATTTACACCGGCGTTATCCCGGGGGAAGCCGGCAATAAGACGCGTGCATTTTACATCGCAGCGTCCGACGGCTCAGCTTCCACACGCTTTCCCACTGAGCTGGAGCTGGAACCCTTTGCTCACGATACGTATGATATATCGCAGCGAACGTGCCTGGTGCGGATAGGCGACAGGCCGGGTTCTGCCGTGTTTGATACATATCGCGTCTGGTTCTCCGATGACGTGATCAGTGAGTTTACATCCCGGCCGAATCTGTCCAATGAACTGATGGATTGCACCTTCGTATTCAATGACACCGAAGTTTTCTATAATGTCCATATCCGCTGGCGCGGCAGTCCGTTTTTGCGCGGCGGCCAAACATGGAATCCTGCTACTACGAATAAAGGTTTTCGGATCGAATTTAATCCGGATCAGAAATTCGGCAGTCGTGACGAGATCAATCTTGACAATACGGAGAGTGAAAGCCGGGGACCCCTCCAGGAGCGTGCCTCCTACTGGTTTTATCGGAAGATGGGTTTGCAATTCTCCAACCAGAAATATATTCGACCTATCTTCAATGGGAATATGTATTATCGACCCTATACCGATGTCCAAAAGATTGACGGAGATTATATTGACGCCTGGTTCCCGGACGATAACGACGGCTATATTCATAAGATCGATGACTATTTCGAGTATAACGTCCAGGGCACCTCGCATTCAAACCTCGACGAAGGCTTGAAATCCGACGCCAGCCATCCGGCAATCCCCGAGACGTATCGGTGGGGATTTGAAAAGCGTTCCCATCGCGAGAACGACGAATGGAGTCATTTGTTTGGTTTCGCCTACGCCATGAACACTTCGACGAGCAACCCCGCTCAATACGAAGCCGCCATTGAGTCCAAGATCGATCCCTTACGTTTCGCCAGCGTCCTGGCGATTCGACATGCCTGCGGCGATTGGGACAGCTACGGCTACAATCGCGGCAAGAATAATTTCTTCTATTACGCCCCAATGGCAGCCAAGTGGCATCTTCTGCCCTGGGATATCGATTTCACCCTCGGTTCCGGTCACAGCGCAACGACCGATATTTTCTCTGTCAATTCCGGGCAGTTTCCCGAAGTCAAAGCATTCTTGGATTATCCCAAGTACCACGCCATGTACCTCCAGGCACTCGAGGAGATGGTATATGGTCCCTGGCAAACCTCCTATGGCACGGCCAATCCGCCTACTCCCTTCGATATCTTTGTCGAAGAGCAGAATCGAGCCCTGAAGGCGGACGGATATAACCAGGACTCTCGTTTGTATTCAA
>JAGHBX010000590.1 GCA_021160785.1 Planctomycetota bacterium
AATGCCGCCTTTGTCTCAGTGGACCATTCGTCGCCGGTATAATTTGCTACGACCACATTGTATTTAGCAAAGTCCGGCTTGAAGCTGTCCATCGGCTGACCTTTGCCGGGGCTGGTCGCCACGTCCACTGCAAACAGCCCCGTCCCTTCCAGCAACTGCTTTAGCACCGGCGTCGTGGCTTTCCAGTTGTGGTTGTTCTGGCCGTCGACGATCAACGCCTTCAATGTGGCGGGAGGCGCCTTTTCTGGGGCGAGCGGTGTGATTGTAATGTTTCGGTAGGCCACGGGGCCGTGGTCGCCTTGCAGCATCAACGGGCCGGTTGCTTTTTCGTCATTGTAAGTCGCAGCACGGGTCGGTCCGGTTACCTCTACGTTTTCATGGACGAGAATCCCGTTGTGCTTGACCTCTACAAAGCGTGCGTTGGCGATCTTGTTGCCCTTAACGTCAAATTTGGGTGCACGAAAAACCGCATCGAAGCTTTGCCACTCGCCCGGCGCCTTGGAAGCATTGACCCGTGGCGGGCGACCTTCGAATCCTCGATTGTTTCGCCATCGCTGGTATATCCCGCCGCAGTCGCTGTAATGAGGGTCTTTGACCTGCCAACTGTCAAACACCTGTATCTCGTAGCGACCCTGCAGGTAGACACCGGAGTTTGAGCCCTTGGGCACCGTAAACTCGATATGAATCTTCACATCGCCGAATTCGTTATTCGTCAGGATGTTGCTCGTTCTGCCGGTGGGGCCGTTAACCATGATTCCCTTGCCGGGTTTGGCGACAAGGAGGTTTTCGTTTTGAGCGCTCATGGAGGCGTCTCCGGCGATGACCCACTGGTTTGTGGGGCTTTGCCAGGCACTGAAATCGTTCAGTGGTATCGATTTCGCGGTGCACATGCTGCACGTTACACAGGCGGCGATCACCGCGGCAACTGCAAACGTGCGATTATTCAAAGTAGATTTGTTTATTCTCATCTCGTATTTCCTTTCCAACTGACAGGTTAATGGGCGTCTTACAGGGTCCACGGCTCACGATACGAACGACCCAACAGTGCGCTTGCGGCGGGGTCGCCGATGATTTCCTCCGTTTCGGGATTCCAGCGTATTTTGCGTCCGGTGAGCATTGCGATCTCACCCAACAGCCCGACGCTGATCGACCGATGAGCCGTCTCCACCGGGGTAATGGTGGTCTTGCGGTTCTTGACGCAATCGAGGAAGTTCTGCATATGGTCCCTGCTGTTGTAAAGTTGAATCTCATCGGGCCCGATCACCTCCTTGAGTATCTTGGGATCGGAGGCGTTGAGTCCGCCGCGACTGACGTGTATCCAGCCCTTATCGCCGAACCACTTTGCGCCCTGGGACACCTGCTGGTTATTGGCGACCACCATGTCGAGGCCGTTTGCGTACTTGCAGTGGAACTTATATTTCGACGGTGCGTTGTAAAGACCGGTCTGCGGATAGTCGCCCTTGCCCTGGATTTCTATGGGGCCGGTATTGTCGAAGCCGAGCCCCCAGTGTGCGATGTCGATATGGTGTCCCGCCCAGTCGGTCAGTTGTCCGCCGGAGTAATCCAGTATCCAGCGCCAGTCCCAGTGGCATCCGCCGTTTCCGAAATTGCAGTAGTCCCGCCACGGCGCCGGTCCCAGCCAGCGGTCCCAGTCAAGGTTGTCCGGCACCGGGATATGAGGCTGGGGCGGCCTTGTTCCACCCGTTGGAAGGCCGACCTCCACATAGCTAATCTTGCCGACCCGGCCGTTGCGAACCAGTTCGCATGCCCGTCTGAAATGCGCAACCGACCTTTGCCAACTGCCCGTCTGCCAGACCCTGCCGTAACGGTGGACGGCGTCGCAGATAGCCCTGCCTTCACGAATCGACCGAGCCAACGGCTTTTGACCGTGAATGTCCAGACCCGCCTTTGCCGCTTCGATGGCGGGGATAGCATGCCAGTGGTCGGGAACCGCCGTCTGAATCGCGTCCAGATCGCCTCGCCCAATCAATTCGCGGAAATCGAGGTAGGTCTTGCAGTCGCTGTTATGATACTTGCCATTGACTATGTTCCTGGCATTTTCGTAGTGATTGCGGTCAACGTCACAGACCGCCACGACTCGAACCTCGCTCTTATTGAGGAATCCGTTCAAGTCTCCCGTGCCCATCGAGCCGACGCCGATAGCGCCCATCACGATTTTGTTGCTCGGCGCCTCCGCCCCGAGCACGGTCGAGGGAACGACTGTCGGAAAGGCCGCAACAGCGCCTGCGGCGCCTGCCCGCTTTAGAAAACTCCGACGAGATAACTGATTTCTTGCCATAACTATCTCCTTTATATCAAGTTAACATTTCAATCCACATTCTTAGACGACTCATGGGCTCTTTTTGTTGACGAAAATTCCTCAAAATCAATGGATCAAGGAGATGATGAGAAAACAGCGGTTGTTTCCATCACCTGCGCGGCATCGTTTGCCTGCTGCTTTATCCTCTTAAAACCCACAATATTCATCAAACCCTCGAAGATACTTATAAAATAGGTATCCGCAGATATGATATTACTCTCCCAAGCCGCATAATGCAAGGGAAAACAGACAATTTATGCAGGGCTGCGTCTGGTTTGCGTTGGCCTTGCCCGCGTCCAATCCGGTCTAAGGCCCAAAGCCCAACCTCGATTCGTCGGGACTCGAAATGACAAATCGGGTTTTGTCAGAATGTTTATGACAGGTTATCGATTGTACGAGTTGCACCATATTGACGCGAAGACGAGTAATGATTAAAATGCAATCACGTGAAACAGTTTTGCATGACAGGCAACACTTTGCTATGGAGATCAATTGCATGAAGGCGGAACCCCAAATCAGAATTGTCTTGTGCACTGTTCTTTTGTTAGTTCTCGGCGGCGGAGTTATGGCTTTGGGCGAGAGCCCTCAAGAGGCCGCCATGGGAGTCATAAATCGCCTGCTGCCTGAACACGCCGACAGTTTCGTGCCGGAGTTGATCTCGGCCGAAGGTCCTTATGATGTGTTCGAGATTGAAAGCATTGGCGACAAGATTCATCTTCGCGGCGTCAATGGCGTCGCCATCTGCTCGGCATTGAACTGGTATCTGAAGTACTACTGCAACGCGAGCGTCTCACTGTGCGGCGATCAGTTCGATTTGCCCTTGTCGCTTGGCGAAGTGAAGCCGAAGCTGCGCAAGGTCAGTTGGGCAAAGCATCGCTACTTCCTGAATTACTGCTGCTTTGGGTATTCACTGCCGTGGTGGGACTGGGCGCAGTGGGAACGGCTGATCGACTGGATGGCGCTGAACGGTATCAATGCACCGCTGGCGGTGACGGGTCAGGAGGCCGTGTGGCAGGCGGTGGGCAAGGAGTTGGGATTCACCGGCGAACAGATGCAGGCGTTTCTCGCCGGGCCGCCGTATTTGCCCTTCGGGTGGATGGGGTGCCTGGACGGTTGGGGTGGGCCGCTGCCGCAATCGTGGATCGACGGACACGAACAGTTGCAAAAGAAGATTCTCGCCCGGCAGCGACAGTTGGGTATGACGCCGGTGCTGCAGGGCTTCACCGGGCACGTGCCGGCGGCGGTCGCGGAACAATTCCCCGATACCAGGCTGCACAAGGTCCGCTGGCTCGAATGGGAGACGCACCTGCTCGATCCACTCGATCCGCTGTTTGCAAAGATGTCAAAGCTCTTTATGAAAGAGCAGACTCGGCGGTTCGGGTCCGATCATCTGTACGCGGCGGACACATTTATCGAGATGACCCCGCCCAGCGGCGATCTCGACTACCTTGCGAACCTCAGCCGGGCGATCTACGACGGCATGGCGAAGACAGATCAGCAGGCCGTGTGGGTTCTGCAGGGCTGGACGTTCATGAATCGGCGTTCCTTCTGGACTCAACCGCGCTTCAAGGCATTTCTCGACGCGATCGGCGACGATCGGATG
>JAGHBX010000412.1 GCA_021160785.1 Planctomycetota bacterium
CTTCTGCTCAGGGGCATGGCAGGCACGGCACGCAGGCGATTTATCACGTGATCCGCAATCTAGCCGGACGATAACACGCAACCGTCTCTTCAATTTTCCGAGCCGATCCGGAAGAACGACTACATTACTTGCACACCTTTTTCGGACGATCGGGCAATCACCATTGAACCAACTTCGCATCCAACCCGCTCGGCGATAAGTCGGCATTTTACCTTGAACAGATAGAAAGCATTTTTCCTCGCATCGCAAAGCGATTCATAATTGCCCTGCCCTTTCGCAACGATCAGGTCCGCCCGCTGAAAACGATCACGAAACTCCTGGGAACACTCGACAAGAATCGTGCCCGGCACATCCGATCCGTTGTCGATGACTTCTACCAACTCGACCAGGCCAATCGCTTCGGCGTCAGCCCGGGTAGCGTCGTTTATCGTAGGACTTCCCCTCACTACGACGGTGACTTTTTCGATTTTCTCCGCCAGCAGCTCTTCGATCAGCATACGGTCGAAAACAATCTCGCCGGCATTGTCGACAAGGTAGAGGATATCATTGGCTTTCCGAACGGCATGGCTGAATTCCTCAACGTCTCCTCGCAACTCCGTATGGGCGGCTTGTTCGATCGCTTCCAGTATGTCCTGCTCCCGCAGGTTCGCGAACGGACCAAAATCGATGATGTTCGCCGCAATGGCGAAACGGACGGCCAGCTCCGACCGATCCAATGCCCGGTCCAATTTTGCTTTGATTGCCGGCATGAGTCGAACGGCGAGATCGTTGGAACGTACCTTCACTTCGTGGTAAGGATCGGAATTCCCCGTCAGTTTACGGATAAGCCGATGAATCTTCGCACCCATTGCCGGAGGAGAAAGTTCCAGGTCCATCTTGCTGATCATGATAAGCGTCTCACGAAGCACGCGTTCGTGGAGCTTCTTATCATCCGAGCTGAACCTTGCTGCAGCGAGAGCTTGAAGAGTAAAACACGGAATACAATCGAGATGCGTCTTCATACTCATCCATTCCTACTACATCGAGCCGCGTTTCTTTCGGAAAGACGATTCATAAAACGGCGAGGCCCCCACCACAAGCCCCGCGGCCGCTAGCAACAGTCAGCCAGCCATCAAAACTCAACTCGTCTTTTTTTTTGAAAGCCCGGCCATCACGAACCTGGAAGCACGAACCGGATGCGATACCGGCCTCGTTCCAGGACGTTCGGCCCCTCGAAACAGAGCCGCAGGCTGCCTTCGTTGGCCTGTTTGAGGGATACGAATTTGTGCTTTCGATCGAGGCCCGTGCTCTTCATCGGCACCATTTTACATGGCGGCCGTTCGGCCACAACCTTCTCCGCCAACGACTCTTCAGGAACAATTTCAATCGCCGAGCTATCCGGCGCGGAAAAGCGGACTGTCCCAACAGGACCTTCCGCCCAAAACTCTTCTTGCGAATCCGCTGAAGGAAGGGGCCTCTCCGGGGCCTCAGCTATGCGCAGTTTGGGCGAAGCGGATCGAGGTCTCGCAATCAGCAAAAATAGCAACCGCGAGGGCACAGGTTCGGGCTGGGTATTGTTGACAGTGTGATACTCCAGCAAGAGTTCTCCCTCGGTATATGTCATGGTCACGTCCAAGAAGCGGTTGTGCAGGCGACTGAAATCCTTTTCCCGATCCGTCTGCCATTTCGTGAAGACCCGGCCGCGCAGCACGGCCTTTCCGTCCCATTCGACGCATTCTATCTGCTCGCTCGGCGTCCTCCAGTCCGTCCTGAGAGCGTCGGTTCCGGCATTACGATACGTTGGATGTTCCGTCAGCTCAGGAGTAAGTGCATACAGTTTGACGTTGCCCCAATCCGCCTCGACGAAAGCGCTGTAGCCCGTCAAGACTGTCATGGCGATGTCGCGGTCAGCCTCGTGGACGAATATGGTGCTAATGTCTGATAAAACGTGTCGGCCCGCCGGAGGTATAAACCGACCTGCTTCAGGCACAGTCCTCACGCCCATGTACAACGCATCGTTGAGGGCGACGAGATATCCTGTTCTTGGCCGGTGAATCCGAAATTCTTCCTTCGCGGTCGAGCCATTGCCCAGCGTCTCTTCTACCCAAAGTTCGTAGGTCGTCCGAGCCAAGCCGATATACTTCGCATCGCCGAGCGCGCAGGCAATAGGCCACTGTCGGCCAGCACACTGCCGGCTCCTGGACTTGTGCAAACCTTCGAAAATGGTGACGAACGCCTCGCCGTGACGATTAGTAGCCACCAGCGAATAATCCATAATTCGGCGGACGTATTGGATAACATCCCGGCGGTTCAGCTCCCGGCCTAGGTATAACATGCATGCGGCCGTCAAAAACTGATACCCTTGGGCAGGTCTGCGTCCCCAAACCCACAACCCTGTGTGGTACGGCTGTGCGCCGCACGGGTACAAGCGCGTCAACAACTGATCCAGGCATTCCTGGCAACGATCCAAATATCCCTGCTGTCCGGTAAGTCTGTATAGTCCCCACGCGCTGACCGCTTCCAAACCGCGAGGATTGAGGTAATCATGCGTCCGATTGATATGCTCGGCGGCATCGGCATAAAGCTTTACACAACGGTCCACCATTCGGGTATGCCAGCCTTCATCCACTTGCCCCTGCAGGGTTCGCATGGCACGCGTAAACGGCATAAGTGTAAAATAGGGACTATTCATGTCGCCTGCCCCGACGACGCCTTCCGGGCGGAACAACTCGGAGACGCCCTCCAGAGCAGCCGTGGCCTGCTCAATGAGCCGCCTATCCCCAAACAGTGGGCCGTCCGGATCCACGAACTCCGCCGCCGCCAGGGCAGCAAAGAGAACCTCGGGGTGTAACACGCGGAAAAAGTCGTCAGCGTCACAATCCAGGACGTTCAAGCGACCATTGGTAAAGGAGTGTTCCAGCGCATCAAGCATCGCTATCCGCCGCACTTCGCGCAGATCTGGAACCTGCAAAGTCGAGTCTTCATTGTGGTCCATGGTGCAGCGATCCTTCGTGTTCGGGCGCCTCAGCTCTCCTTCTGAAGCCTCGATTTCTGAAGAAACCTCTCCGCGTTACCGTAAAAGATCTTCTCAATGTCTTCTTCGGTGCAGCCGATCTCCCTCAGCAAATCCACATCACGTTTCCACTTCCCTTCGGGCAAAGTACTTCTCGGGATACTGCTATCCGAACCGAACATCATGAAATCAACCCCACAACACGCCACGCATTTCGCCAGGGCGTCTTTGCGATATACCAGCGGCGTACCGGGCGTGAGATCAACGTTGGCCTGGAAAGGATCTCTTTCCGGGTCGTTCCGGTTCAGTACTTTGAATTTCTGGACCACGGCGATGCACTCATCGGTCCACGGCCAACCGATATGTGCGAGCGAAAATCTCACTCCTGGGAAGTCCCATAAAGCCTCAAAGCCCGCCGGCCGGTTGTACTTCGAAGTGTCACCCCTCAACCAAAGAATGCCGCTGTGAAACTCGATCGGCACTGCCAGTTCCTGTGCAACAGCGTATATCTGCTTCGCCCGTGGATCATCCGGATACCAAGATGTGGGAATCATCTTGTAGCCGAGCATCCCGCAATCACGAACGGCCCACTCAGCGATCTTCGCCGCCTCGGGGTGGACCGGGTCAATCCACGCGAAGGGCAGGATTCGTCCGGGAAGCTCGCGGGCAATATCGGCAAGGTTCTCAATCGCCCCTCTGCCACCATCCTCTTTGCCTATCGGGTCTTGAGAAAACAAATGGCAAGCGTAAACGCCGGATCGTTCCAGCCAGTCAGCTGCCGTTTTGGCATCGGTCGGGGCCGATTGGTGAACGTGACAGTCAATGATTTTCATGTGATCTTCTCCCTTTGTTTGCAATGCGAACAGGCAGCGCCCATCGTGTAAAACAGGTGTGCACCAAGCTGCGCCTGTTTTCATCGATATC
The DNA here is from genome assembly GCA_021160785.1 of Planctomycetota bacterium. Lineage (GTDB taxonomy): Bacteria > Planctomycetota > Phycisphaerae > Sedimentisphaerales > Anaerohalosphaeraceae > B28-G16. Next base: position 3,917 of record JAGHBX010000412.1, read on the forward strand.
GATCACACACCATCCTTACTTCGTCAGCTATTCCACTCCCAATCCTTCTCCAATCGTTTTGGTATGGCACTATGATCCTTACCAAATTCCGGTACTTGCGAGTCTAATCTTCCGAAACGACGAATTCACACGTATCCTCTCCGGCAGGAATCGTCCCACTACGCCCATCGTATGAAACTGTTACGTCGAAGCTTTGAGGTTCCGTCAAGGTCACTTGCAGTCGCCCAGCCTCACGCCGAGCCCGCAACCCTATGTCGCCCGCGCTCGTTTGAATTTTCCCTTCAATCAAGGCTCCATCTGGCAACGGCGCTGGATTGACCAGTAACTTATCGTCGTCCCAGCGCGCAGCCCAGAGGTGGCTCTCGAACCACGCGCTCTGCTCGACGCTTTTGTTGGCAAGCTGATCAAAGCCGTGACGTTCGCCGGAATCCTCCATATCTAGGTTCCGCAAACAAACGTCCAGATATTTCGACTGGCCAGTCCTCCTCGCGGCGTAAAGCAACGGTCGCATGACGTACGGGTAAGGCCGTCCATGTCTGACCAGAGGAAGACGATATTCCGGGGCCCAAGGCAATGCTTCATTATCGCCATGCCTATACTTGTAGCCCCAATAAACTTCTCCCTTCTCATTGGTGATGGCGACCGATATCAGCCAGTCCACGACTTTTAACAAGGTCTTCTCGATAACGGGATCTTCCGTGCGCTCCAGGAAATCCAGCATCGCTTCACACAGTATCAAGTTCATCCACGGTTTGACAATCACGTTGACATTGCCATGGAAACCCGTCGTACCGCCCTGATCGGTGAACGCGCCTGAATCGAGCTGCCTTTCGGAGAAGCGACGCAAGGCCTCCCGGGCCCGTTCGATGTAATGCTCACCGTCCGTCACATCGGCAAGCGCGAGCAAACCCCGCACATAGGCGGCGTCGCGACCTACCGACCGGCGAGGCCAATTCGTGCGATCCCACCAATAGGCATGGTCCATCACGGCCTGCGCGGTCTCCAACAGATACGGGTCGCCGGTCTCGAGATAACCCGCCACCAGGCCGAGAACCCGCTGCATCGGCAACGACCTGGCACCCAATCGATGTCCATGCATTCGAACAGCCATATCGGTGTGATCGGTAGCTATGTCGGCCACGTTGTACGCGTCACGCAATGCAGCCTGAAGAGCCTCCGCCTCGCCTGTCAGATAGTAATACCACAGCAAGGCAAAAGGCGTTTCTCCTTCCCAGCCCGACTCGGCTATCTTGCCGTTGCGCCATCGATCCCCTCGCCCTACCGAGCCGTCCTCGAAACACCCGCACAACATGTTTTCACAAAGCCACCGGCCTCCACGCTCCAACATAGGTTGTGTCCTGCCTTTGGCAGGAAAGACACCGTCAGGCCAAAGATGCCCACATGATGCGTAATACCAAGCCGGCAAACGGTATCGTGCGATCCGGGGCGGGGCCTCGCCAAGTGAGACCACGAAACGCACCGTTCTCGCCACGCCGCGGGGAATTCGGCGTTCCTCGGCTGCGACTATCTTTCCTATACTTCTATCTTCTGCCGGGTTGTTCCGACGTCCGTATATTTCCACGCCCGAATAAGGGCGGTATTCCAATATGCCGTTCGCCGTCCGCATTTCGGCTGGATGCGATTCGCTGAAAAGCGTTGAGGCATCTTCGAGGTTCAGCCTCGCCC
>JAGHBX010000202.1 GCA_021160785.1 Planctomycetota bacterium
ATCCACGGCCGATAGGGGGCACAGCCTTCTTCCTTCACCCACGTCGGCATACGCACCAGCCCTCCCTGCCAGATTTCGCCCTCGCTCTGCGGCAGGCGCTTCAGTCGTTCCACCAATAAATTCATGTTAAACCTCCTGTGCAACAAGATTGCGATCAGTCAATACGTCCCTGTTCCTGATTCTATCCTCGCATCCGGGCCGATGTACAGCACCTATCATTGCTGTGGGTGCGGCCCCTGCTGCCGAGACGACAATTGTCACCCTGCTTGGCTGATTGTAGGGACCGGCGCGCAAAAACGCAACCGGTTCTTTGTATTAGTGCGATATATGCGGCTATCTGGTGATCCTGATGCTCTTTTTCCGTTGTACGATGGGCATGTCAGCCTTATACAGGCCGTTGCCGGCGTCCTTAAACTGGAGGCCGTCGGCTTTTGGGATACCCTGCCCGCTCCAGATCGCCAGGGGACCTTCTTCGATCATCTTGATTGTGACCGATTTTTCGTTGACCTCAAGGATACAAACCGCCGCTGCAGAGAGATACTTATCGGTTCGGCCGATCACCGCCCAGCCTTTGACGATGGGGCTCAATTGCAGCAGCCGGTCGGCAAGTCCGTTCAACTCGAATGTGTAATCCTTGTCGAAGAGTTGGCCCTTCCCTGCATACCAGTCGTACAGGACCAGGCCCTCTTTGGGAATCGGCCGTCTACCTGGATATGGCTGGATCATGGCATTTGCGTAAGTGTAGTCCGCCGGCGAAACTCCGGCGATGAAGGTGGCGGCTTCATTGGCGTGTTTGATGTTATAGACGACAATCGCCGCCGAACCGTTGGCGAGCGGGGCAATGACCCGATAAGGCACGGGATTGCGGTAGGCATCAACGAAAACCGAGTCCGGCAGTGGTGTCGCCGGCGCCAGGGGTCTGAGCAATTTGCCGTCGGCATAGCAGAGCGGTTTTACCGCGTTACGATCAAATTCCGTCGGTGCATCGGACAGGTAAACCGGCCCGCCCGACACGGCTTTGGAGACGGCCATTATACGACCGGCCATTTCATCGCTGGAATGGAACATGTCATGGTCGCACCAGACTAATTGACCAATCCACAGTGTGTTGGCATACGACTGAAACAAGTGTCGCCTTGCGGAGAAGAGGTTGTTTTTGACATAGTCCATGCTGCATCGGCCAACGTTGCTGTATTTGCAGTTGAAGAAATTGACCGGGTTATGCCAGTTGCAATTGATGAGACCGAGATTCTGTTCGTGCAACGCCCGGTCGAATGCCTGTGAGTTGTAGTTGCACATCTGGGCGGCATTGTCCACCTGACCGGCGAGATGGCGCAATTGCGCCGACTGGAAGTCCACTTTTACGGCATCGAAACCATACTCTTTCACTGACCCGGTGAATGCCCTGTAAAAGGCTAAAGCCGACTGCGGATCATTTCGGGGAGTAAGGCTATTCTTGCTGTTGAGCTTGACGAAATGCTTGTTGAGTTCCGGGCCGAAATCGTTCTCACTGCTGATCCCCGCATTGCTGCCCTGGAAAAAATGCCACAGGCACATCCATCGGATATTCTCTTTGCTGCGGCGCTTCAAGATCGGAGCCCACTCATTCGGAAACTTTTCCGGTTTGGGCTTAAATGTGGTCATCGCCCCGCCCCTGCTTGAAGTATGTCCCATATCGATTATGATGTAGCGGATAGGCAGGTTGGAGGCTTCTATTTCATCTATTGACTGAAGCATGTTCTGCTCGTTGATTTTACCCTTGAAATGCTCCCAACTGCACCAGCCTAAGTACTCGAATATTTCAGGATACTCCTTCTCATGCCGCAGATGAGTCCAACCGAGAATCGGTTTACTGGAAATGGCCGAGCTTATGGCTTTGTTGCAGGCCTCATAAATGTCCTCAGACCTGGCCCAGGCAAAGAGCGGAACATCGCAGTTCTTCACTCCGTCGGTTCCGAACGTGCCGAAACTCAGAAGCAGACGACCCTCCTTGTCTGTATGAAGCCAGGATTCGGTCTCAGGACCGGGCATGGCGGTTACAGCGAGATACCCGCCTTCCTGCAGATCAAGAATAAAAAATACCACACCGTCGCGCAGCTCAGCCATGCTTTTTTTGTTGTTGGTGACGATATAGGGATAGCCCTGATTTCTCATGTTGGGCCACGCATTGGCCTTCGTGGCGTGGGCGTAGAACACACCTCTGGAGAAAGCCGGCGTGATTACTTCGTAGGTTGCCAAAACGCCCCACCTGCCGCCGTCGGTCTCTCCGGAAAATCCTTCCAAAATCCTGCATCCCGTATCCGACAACAGGTCCATCTTAACCTGCCCGGTAATCTCCGGATTGGGTTGTGCTTTCCAGTCCTGAGCCAACACATGACTGGTGCAGATTATGAAAAATGCCGCCACCACTATTCTTCTGAGTTGTCTCACGTGTCATCCTCCTACTGCTGCTGTTACTGCTGTTGTCGTCGCAGAGCAAACTAATACCCTTTAGAGGATATCCTATCCCAAACCGCCCGCAAGGTCAAATTATTTTTTCAAATGGCAGGCCTTTGTACCGTTGGGACGTTGGGTTGTTATGCCATTACACCGTTTCGGTTCTGCCGAACCAGCCCTGTGTCCGCAGGCAGATTCGCACCAGCATCAGCATGACGGGCACTTCAATCAAGACGCCGACTACTGTTGCAAGGGCTGCTCCTGATGACAGGCCGAAGAGCATTGTGGCGGTAGCTATTGCGACCTCGAAATGGTTGGATGCGCCTATCATGGCGGCAGGCGCGGCATCGGTGTATTTCAGTTTCAGCAGTTTCGCCAGGCCGTAACCTAACCAGAAAATCAGATTGGTCTGGATGAACAGCGGGATCGCAATCCACAGAATTGTTAACGGGTTGGAAAGGATTACTTCGCCCTTGAAGCTGAAAAGCAATACCAGCGTTACTAATAAAGCGATAATTGTTACAGGAGTCAGGACGTGCAAAAACTTCTCATTGAACCACTGCCTGCCTTTGTGGGCGATGATCAGTTTGCGTGATACGAATCCGGCGGCAAGCGGCAAAGCCACATATATGCTTATCGACAAGACCAGGGCCTGCCACGGCACGGGCAGTCTGCCGACGCCCAACAAGAACCCGCCAAGAACTCCATAGAGCAAAAGCATTGTTAATGAGTTTATCGCCACCATCACCAGGGTAAGACCGTCATTGCCTTTGGCAAGGAAGCCCCAGACTAAAACCATAGCTGTGCAGGGAGCGATGCCAAGCAGGATACAACCGGCCAGATAACTTCGCCAGAGAGGAATCTGCAGCATCTTAACACCATCTACAAGAATGACCTGACCTGCACCATGCACTGCACCTACAGGCAGGTCGAGTCCAAAAGGCATTTTGACGTTATCAACCGCCTCGGGACCAATGAAACCGTAAAACAGCGTGCCCAGAAAAAACAGGGAAATAGCGTACATGGTGAACGGCTTGACGGCCCAGTTTACGAAAAGTGTCAAACCTACAGGTTTGCCGCTTTTGCCGGCCTTGACGACTTCGGCGAAATCGATTTTTACCATGATCGGATACATCATAAAAAACAAACAAACGGCTATAGGGATTGAAACCACGGGCGCTTTATTGATATAGATGGCCATTCCATCAAGGCTCTTGGCGAAGCCCGGTGCGAGTTTGCCCAGGACGATCCCGCCGACGATACAGAGAATGACCCAAACCGTAAGATACTTTTCAAATACATTGAGGCCTTTAGGTTCGGTATCTTCTGTCATTGTACATTCCTTTTAATACCTGTGATTAGTGATTGCTTTCAGTCAAACTGCCGGGCAGGGTCTCGACAAAGGCCCTTATCTCGTCCCGCACGCGGCGGTAACAGTCCATCGCCTCCTGTTCTGTCGCCGCTTTCTCAGCCAGCTTCGGCGGGTCGTCAAAACCGACATGGATTACTTTTGTTTTACCGGGGAACATTGGGCAGTGCTCGTTTGCATGTCCGCAGACTGTTACGACATAATCAAAATCCATGTCTTTGAACTCATCGACGTGTTTGGAGCGATGGCCCGATATATCGACACCGGCCTCGGCCATGACCTTCACAGCGTCTGGATTAAGCCCATGCGTCTCAATGCCGGCGGAGTACGCCTCGAGGCAATCGGACTTCAAGTGTCTGGCCCAGCCTTCGGCCATCTGGCTGCGACACGAATTGCCCGTGCAAAGAAATAATACTCTCATTGCTGCTGTAATGTCTTTTTCTTCGTCCATTGACTGTCCAAATTAAAATGTCGCAAGGAAATAGAAGCCCGCAATAA
>JAGHBX010000301.1 GCA_021160785.1 Planctomycetota bacterium
ACCTTGCCCGGGCCAGTTCTATCTTCGCATCGATTGCCGCCTGCTCGATACATTTTTCCCAGTTGTCGGCGAACTGCTCTTTGTACTGGGGTTTTTCATACGCGTAGATAATCGATCGTGACGCGTTGATCAGGGCGCCCATCCCGTCGTCGTTGCAGAAACGCATGCAGTCGACGGCCGTCGCGCCCTGAGACCCGAAGCCGGGAACCAGAAACCAGACCTTGCCGAAACGTTTGCGAAGCAGCGAGGTCTCTTCCGGCGCCGTGCCACCCACGACCATGCCGACGTTGCTGTATCCGCTGGTCCCGATTCGTTTCTTCTGATCGGCAATCTCACCGGTGATGTCAGCCAACTTCTCGTACATCTTCTTGCCCTCGGCATCGGCAAAATCCTGTATAGCCGCAGCCGTCACGTTGCTCGCACGAATCCACACAAAAACCCCTTTGCCCTGCTCGTTGGCGACATCGGCAAATGGAACAATGCCCTCCGAACCGGCAAAGCCGTTTATCGTAATCGCATCGGGAACAATCACATCCTCCAGACCGGTAAACTCCGGGTTCTCAAGATGCGCGGACGCGTAAAGTTTCGCAGTATGTCCGATATCCCCACGCTTGACATCACCGATCACCTCAAGACCAAGGTTGTCGGCCTCGGAGACAATCGAGTAATACGCCTCAACACCTTCCCACAGATATTTCTCAAAATAGGCGATATTCAGTTTCACCGCCGGTACAAGCGGCGCGAAAATCCGAAGCGTGCGCGTGCAGAAATCAAAAATCGCATCGATAGCCGCGGCCACATCAAACTCATCGTTCATTTCCCGGTGGCCTCGTATCGATTCCGGCAAACGAGCGTAAACGGGGTCAAGACCCACCACCAGCGGAGTACTCTTGCTCTTTACCGACTGGCACAGACGATCAGCAAAATGACTTGCCACGTGTCCCTTCCTTTCTCAACATCAAATGATCCGAGCTTTCAAAAAAATGCTTCAATCGACAGAATCACACACTATAATCATTAGCATCGAAATCGGCAAGAAGCAAATTGGAATTGTTTTATGAATCAAAATAACAAGAAAAAGCCGTACCTGCGAACCGGTCTGCGGGTATTGTGTATTACCATTATTGCTTTAGCCGTCGCCTGCGTCGTCGGTATCTATCTTTTGACGCACGTTCCCGGTGAGTATCAGCCCCTGCGGCCGCCGCCGACCGACGAAGTCAGCCCCTATCTGACACATTATCTGGCCCCCAATTTCCACAACAACATACAGCTCGATGAGCCTTTTGATGTCGTTGTCGCCCAGAAAGGCCTCAATGAAATCATAGTCGATGAAAACTCCTTAGGCTGGGCATGGCCTTACAGCCTCAACGGTGTCGTGATTTCCGCCCCTTCCGTTGTCTTCCAGCAGGACACCATAATGCTCATGGGAACCGTTAACTATGCCGGCTTTCCCGTCGTTATTACCGTCATCGGCATGCCCGCATTAGATGAAAACGGGCTCCTGTCCCTCAACATCCAAAAAGTTAATGCCGGCGCCGTCAACATCACACTTCTCGCCAGGTTCATCGCCCGCCAGGTCGTTGCCCACCAACTCCAGGCTCTCCCGGAGACACAATGGCTAAAGGACCTCGATGGCGCACTTACCGACAATAAATCCTTCGACCCGGTCTTCCCCACCTACGACAGCGAAAAGCAAATCCGCCTAACCAAGGCCGAGATCACCAGCGGCAAGCTCCTCTTAGGTTTTGCCCCGGCCCGCTAAACCCGCCGCTGCGCCAAGTGCTTTTTCAATGGCTTTGAGCAGTTTGTCCCTCTCGCACGGTTTACCCAGGCGCAGGCAGTCGCCGAACATGATGTCCTGGCCGGCGATTTCCTGCTCCGAGAAAAGGCAACTGAGAAATATCACCGGTATTTCGCTTGTCTCGGCCTCCTCCTTGAGACTCAGGCGAACAAGTCCGCCGGCCATCTTCGGCATAAACACATCAAGGATGATCAGGTCAGGCCTGTTTTCCACGGCGAGCCTGAACGCATCCCTGCCGTCGCGCGCTGTAATGACTTCATAACCGGCCTGTTCCAATACTTTCTCAAGAACCGACAGGTCGCCGGCGTTGTCATCGGCTATAAGGATCCTTCGTTTATCCACCCCCCGATCCTTTCACTTGTGCACCGCTTTCTTCTCCAGATGCAGCCTGACAGCCTCCAACAACTCGCCCATGTCGTACGGTTTGGCAATCCGAATATGCCCGGCAAAAAGCGGCCCTTTCTCGTGCTCGCCACGATCTGAAAATGTGCAACTCAGGAATATGATGGGAATATCCTTCGTCTCCGGATCCTCCTGGAGCGTAAGACCCACCGATCCTCCCGATATGTCGCCCATCAGCACATCCAGTATCACGATATCCGGATGTCTGTCGTGGGCAATCCTGAGTGCGTCCCTGCCGTTGTCGGCCGTGAGCACCTCATAACCGCCCCCCGTGGTGAGCCCTTTCTTGAGAACCTTCAATACATCCGGCTCGTCATCAACAATCAGAATCGTTTTCTCGCCCATTCGCTCGTCCCCTCTCAAACACCAGTATCGTCAAGAGCAAATTTTCTATCGACTTATATCACAGTTGTATTAATCAGCCGTTTGCTATTTGGCGGTAGCATTTTGCTGAAAGGTTATCGGTAATACCAGCCCTCCGACTGTCGTTAAGAGAAAAATCGTTTGGGCAGATGCTCAAATTTGGAGCGTGCCTTGGGGGGGGAAATTTGAGCATCTGGGGCCCCGGGCGATTTTTCTCGGTCGTACGATATGGCAACCCACCTGCGCATAATTTTCCCATGCCAGGTATGGAAGAATCTGCTGCTGTCCGATATGTGGAATGTTTGAACGCCAAACGGTCGGGCGCACCGCCGTCCTGTCGCTGCATTTCGTAAACCCGGAAGGGGTCCTCTACAGGGACGTTATTCCCTCGCGAACAGCGAACTTGACAAGCCCGGCGATGTTGTCGATATGGAGTTTGTCCATGATTTGACGGCGACAGGCATCTACCGTCTTTGGGCTGATGTGGATATGTCTGGCGATTTCTTTCGACGACATGCCGTTTGAGAGATGCCGCAGAATCTCCTGCTCACGATTCTTCAGGGTCCACGCCTCAGGCATACAGTCCAGGCCGACATGTTTTGCATAACGGCCGGTGATCGCATTCATAATCCTCGAACAAAAGTACGTCTCGTTATTGCAGACAGCCTTTATCGCCGCCGCCAGTTCGTCAAACGTCGAATCCTTCAGCACAAGACCCACGATGCCCGCGCCGATCGCGCTGTCAATGCAGTGGCGAGGCAGCGTTGCGGCAAGCAGGAGAATCTTCACCTCGGCATTTGTGCTCAAAATGAAGCCCGCCGCCTCGATACCGTCCATATCCGGCATTGCGTAATCCATCAAGATCACATCAGGGTTCAATTGGGAGGCGAGTTTGACCGTCTCAGTGCCGGTCCCGGCTTGACCCACTATCTCCATCGAAGGTTGCTTTCGTATCAGCACCCCCAATCCGTCGCGCATGATCTCGTGGTCGTCGGCTATAAGTATTCGTATTTTATCCCCATAGTCCATTCTTGCGGCCCCCAGAAAACAACCCCATTTATGATGAATCAATGCTAATAATATCGGCTCTTGAGTCCGTCACGCAAACAGGGAAATTGCTAAAACTCAAGACCTTTTTGCTGCCCACCCTGTAGAAAAAGACGGGTTGCTCATCGGTAATTTTGCTATGCCCCACGCGAGGGCGCCCGCAGGGGTCGCTCCCGCGTGCCGTACCGCCGGCATCTTGCCGGCTTTGTCATCATTCCCGCGAAAGCGGGAATCCAGAGCAAACGGTTCATCCGGTTCATAGGATTAACCGGATGAGCCGAAATAACAATCGGAGGTTATCATTTCCTGTCACCAACAGTTTCAAAGTTGACAGACCACCAGGTCATGCCTCCAGCGAGGTCAAACCTTCGCGAATGGCATACTTGACCAGTTCCGCCACGCTGTCGATATCCAGTTTGCTCATAATTCGCCTGCGACAGGCGTCTATCGTCTTGACGCTCAGGTCCAGTTGCAGCGCGATTCCCTTGGAACTCTTGCCGTCCCCGACCAGTTTGAGCACTTCGCTTTCTCTGTCCGTCAACATATTCTTCG
>JAGHBX010000579.1 GCA_021160785.1 Planctomycetota bacterium
CACGACTGGAGCATCGAGGGGACATTTGCTAAAAACAATGCCGGCGGAAAGAGCGGCGGCTATCTGCCGCTCTTTCCGCCGGCATTGTTTTTAGCAAATGTCCCCTCGATGCTCCAGTCGTGCGGCAGGTCAAGCTCTTTCCATTCGGAGTCATCGAACTCTTTCACTTCGGCGCCCTGTATGTCGCCTCTTACAAAACGCCAGCCGTTATCGAAGTCTTCAACAATCCTGCCCTCGTCAAAAACCTCCGACGCCGCCGTCAAAATCGAGGCAAGACACCCGACAAAGACAACCAATACCAATCCTGCTCGGCGATATCTGTTTTGCATGCAATACTCCTCTACACAAATACAATGAGCCTCTAACGGAGTAAACGCTTAATTGACAGAATTCTCTCCGACCGGCCTCAATAATTTTACAAAAATCACTTTGAACAATCAAGAATTTACTCTTTCAAAGCTGCTTTGTGCGTAACATTGTCGGCGTTGACCGTATTTGCGGGCTGTTCTAAAAAAAGCGATAACTGGCTCATTGGTAAATGGGCCTTCGACCCGGAAGCGACAAAAGCAAATCTGCCGGCAGATAACAAAGCTCTGGGCGTTCCGGACAATGTAGCACAACAGATGGGTTCGCAACTTACAACTCAGCTTATGAATCAGGTGAATAACACTAAGCTTCATACTGGGTGGGGTAAGCACCCCTGCTGTTGGCGAAAGGATGACAAGTCAGACAGTCCGTCTTGAGAGAGTGGCGGGTGGTCTATCCTGGCGGTCTTCCGCCGCCCGATCTGCGGGGTGCGCCCTGGGGGGGTCTTTGACGACCGGCGCCTCCTGCGCCGCCGGCTCCGGGTGCGCCTGAACCTGCGGGTCGTCCGGAACCTGCCGGGCCTCTCATTTGTCCGGGTCTGCCGGAACCGCCGGCGCCGGGCTGGTCGCCCGTGCCCTGGGGCTTGCCGGAACCGCCGCCTGTCGGTAGTCCGCCGGGACCGAAGATATTTTCCATTTCCGCACCCGGCCTGGTGAGTTCCGCGGGAGCAAGCGGCGGTGTCATGAGCACGACCTCGCCCGGTTCGAGTCCGCTCTTGATGTGAATCATGCTGTTGTTGTCCAGGCCGACCTCTACATTGCGTTCGACGAACTTTCTGCCCTGGCGAACATATACGGTTTGCTGATTGCCGATCCTTACGACGGCCTGAACGGGTATGAAGACGACATCTTCATAATGGGCCACTATGATCTCGGCCCGACAACTCATGCCGGTGCGAAGATCCTTGCCGTCGCCGTCGAGATAGATTTCGGTGGCGTAGATTTTCAGGTCGGGATTCATCCACATGCTCTGGGCATCGGGCAACAGTGCGATTTTTTCAACTTTGCCGGTATATGTCTTTCCCTGTACTGCATCGACGGTGACGATGACGAGCAAGCCTTCTTTGACCTTTTCCATGCTGGATTCGTGCACCTTGACTTCGGCCTTTACCGCGTCGCTTGTGGGCAGGTAGATGAGTTCTTCGCGTTCGTGGACGGACTCGCCTTCCTGGAGCGGTTCCTGATTGCCTCTCCAGCTTCCTTTGGCGCTGGAGGCGTAAACGACCATACCGTCGGCCGGGGCAATAACGGTGGCTTTTTTGATCTGGTCTTCGATCTTGGCTAATTTGATTTTCTCGCGTTCGAGTTTTGATTCGGCCGACAGCAGTCGGGCCTTAAACTGGACAACAGAAGCGGCGGAACTTGTCTTTGTCCGCTCAAGCGCCATCTCCGCCTGGCTGACGTCGCTGTTTAACTGGGCCAACTGTCGCTTATAAGTAAAGTCTTTCAGGAGGCGGAGCCTGTTCCTGGCGAGCTTGACGTTGAGATCGGCCTTGTTGTAAGCTAATTCGGCTGTCTTCAATTCTGTGGAGGAGATGTATTTTTCGCCGGCAAGGGTCTTTGCCCACTTCAATTCCTCCCTGGCCTTTTCGAGTTCCTCTTCGGACAGACTGATCTGGGCCTCGGCTTCGGTCTTTGCGGTTTCATACTCGCCATCGGCACCGGTATATTTTTCCAAGTCAAGTTTTGCAAAGTCGAGGGTGAGCTGGGCTATATCGATGTCGGCCTGTGCCTGGTTCTCGCCGACATCGAGGGCTCCGCGGGCGGTAATGGCGGAAGTATCGCTATCCTGCACGAGTGTTTGCTGATCGATCTTGGAATCTTCGAGATTGCTGGCGTCGAGTTCGACAAGAACATCGCCTTTTTTCACATGTGTGGCTTCTTCGATGACCCAGAGTACGGTTGACATGCCTTCGAGCTCGCTCTTTATGATCTCCAGGTCGCGGGCCTTGATGGTCCCGGACTCGTTTATGCTGATGGTGAGGGGACCTTTCTTGACGACGAATGTGGGCGCGTCTGCCATATCGCCTGCGCCTGCTTTGACGAGTTTGAAGGCCGCTGCCGTAACGACAACGACGACAACGGCAACGACGACGATAACCCTAATGAGTTTGCTTTTTCCTGCGGTCATTACTTGATATCCTCCGGGTTAAATTCCCGCCACAATCCGGTTTCATCGACTTTGAGCAGCCCCATATCGCGTTGAAGCGTCAACTCAGCTATTCTGTAGCTTACGACAGCCGAAGTCAAGCTGTTTTGCGCCGAAAGCAGAGACCTCTGGGATTCCAGAACATCTCTTATTTCGGCATTTCCGGCCTCAAAGAACAGGTTTGTGCTATCGACCCGCTTTTCGGCGACGAGGACGCCCTGTGCCTGAATCTGGAGCCTCTCACGGGTGGCGAGCATATTCCTGAGTTGACTTCTAATATCCTGTTTTATGGCATCCTCGAGGCCGCCGAGATTTCGGATTTCCTGCTCGAGGGAGATGAGACTCTTGCGGTAGTTATACCGCTCGGCGGTTCTTTCCAGGGGCAGGTCCAAAGTAATCGGCACGGCCCACCTTGCCCGATCAAGGCGAATCTCAGCATCATTGTCCGAGTTGCCCGCTGCCATCGACGCGCCTAAATCGAGTTTCGCCCTCAGTTTGTCGGCATCGACAATCACAGCTCGCTGTGCGTCATAAACCCGTCCCTGCGCGTTGCGAAGGTCGAGACGATTGTCAAGAGCCAGCCGCACCGCCAGGGTACTGTCGATTTCGAGCGGGCCGGGGTTTCTCCATCCCGGCGGCTCGAAAGTAACAGGTGCATCGGCAGGCAGGTTGGGCTCGGAAACCGTTTGGTCTTTACCGACATCAACCAATACCGCTGTCATCAGTTTAACCAGTTTGTCCAGTTCGCCGGGATCAAGTTCGATATCGGCATCGACCGGCAGACCGAGCGTAATCTTGAACTGGTCAAGTGCATTCTGGTAACTCTGCTGTGCCGTAATCCATCCCTCGCGTGCGGAGAGTTGATCCTGCACGGCCTGGTCAACCTGAATTTCTCTGAGTTGGCCGGCATCGGCAAGACGACGGGATCGCCTGACGGAAACAACAAGGCGCCGATAGTTTTCCTCGGCATTGTCTATTCTGTCAAGTTGGCTGAGCACTCTGAGGTAGGTGTCTGCGACGTTGACAGCAAAGGTGCGTTTGTGTCTTTCGAAATTGTGGATGGCGTAAACCGCGTTTCGCTCGGCCTGGGTGAGCGGTTCGGTAACAATGTGTTTTCCGGAACCCTGGAGCAGGGGAATGGAAATAGAGGCGTCTGCGGTGAGGCCCAGCGAAGACGCCCCGCCCATTGTCAGCAGATTGACAATATCGAGTCCGAGATTCGCACTGAAATCGAGCCCGTTCTTGAAGTTCCGGCCCAATGTAGTATCGGAACTCTGAGTAACGCTCGTCACCGCCCTGTTGCCGCTGTTGTCGTTGTCGAGTCGGCTTTTGATAACTTCGGAATACTGGGTCCGAAAGAAATGGCGTGCAAGATCCAGGTCGAGGGCAGCTTCAAAAACGCTCTCTTTCATCCTTTGATACTCAAAGTTGTTCCTCGCGCCGATCTGCAATGCCTGATGGAGGGTCATCCTGAGCGGCTCGTCGGGCAGCAAAAACAGCGGGTCCAGATCATCGTTTTGCCCGGATGCATTTTCGGGAATTCTCTTGGGCATAAGGTAATTGGGATCGGGCCAGTGCTCGATGAGGTCGAGGTTGTTCGCTCCTAACGAGGCCTTGTCGGAGTAGAGGAGGTTTTGTTCTTCGAGGAGGCGGTATCGCAAGAGATTGCTGTACCTGACGATAGTGAAACCCTCAACGTATCCGAGTGCTTCGAGCTGCTTTTCGCCGATTACGTCGTATGCCACCTTATCGGCCTTTTGCCGATGCTGCATAGGCGACTTGCATCCGGACTGCAGGACAAGGGCCAGTGCGACAGCGATGAATACGGCCGTGCACGGCTTTGCGCGCATAATCAAACGATTATCGGATGGATACGACAGATTATCACCCTTACATCTCCGCACGAAACCCAAAGAACCTCCTGAGGTTACTAATTGGACGTATAGTTAGAATTTCCATCATAGCATAGAATCGCCAAAGATTCAATCGGCAAATACGATTCGGCAAAATACTTCTATTCGACCGGCAGCGCACTTTCAGACGGAATCCGACGACACAGTAGCGGGGGCGTCCCGCCCGCGGTCAATCGAGTGCCGGCGAAACGCCGGCGGTACACGTTGATAAAGACGCCGGAAAGGGACCGTTTCTTGCAGAAAAGCCGTGGCGGTTCCAAATAAACGTCATTGGAATCGCCTCCGGCGATGCTGTCTTTGCAGATTCCTCCGCTACGTCCCTTCGGGCCTCCGGTCGGAATGACAGAGGGTGGGGCCTGTGCCGATTGGGGAGACAGGAAGGCTACAATCGCTACAGTCGTTATTACCGTTTTTGTTTTTTTGCTGCTGCTGTTACAGCAGCGATTCTGTCGGGTAATTGGGGGTGTGATGAGAAGTAGCTGCTGAGTTCGGCGAGTTGGCCGCGCTGGTCGATTTCGGCGAGTCGGCGGAACAGGTCGGCGGCGGCATCGCCGTTGAAATGAGCGGCTTTTAGGAGTCTTGTGCCAAGCCTGTCGGCTTCGAGTTCGCGGTCCTGGGAGTAGGCGCTCTGGAGGAATTGTATGCCGACGCGTTTTAGCCAGGCGCCCAGGACTCCGCGGAGCGGTGCAACACGGGAGAGGGTAGTAACCGCTGAATCGCTTACAATTCGCTCCATGGGGTGGCCCCGTATGACATGGGCCATTTCGTGGGCGAGTACGAATGCGATTTCGTCGGGCGTGCAGCAGCAGAGTTCGAGCAGCCCGCTGGTGATGTATATAAAACCGCCGGGCAGGGCAAAGGCGTTGGGCTCGGCGGATTCGACCGCGGCGAATTGGAAGCTGCGCTGTTTGTTCTTGACACAGGCGGCGAGGCGCGAGCCGATGTCGGCAATCAGGTTTTGCGTTGCACCATCGGGATC